>JAYUXI010000556.1:0-17119 GCA_043753085.1 Myxococcales bacterium
TGAAGTGCATTGCTCCACACCATGTCACGAAAGAGTCCGGCCTGCAGGCAGTGTCCGACCGACGTTGCATGGCCGTTGCGCGGCGGACACTTCCGAAGGCGGCTTTGATTTGTGGCCCCGATCGCGTTCGTTCGTTTAGCCTGGGTCACCCCAGCGAGCCACGACGAGCGCCCTCGTCACCGGCGCAGGGCCTCTCCGACATGACATCCGAGCCCTCCGAGTTCACCATCGATTCTCCGCTCGACAACGAGTCCAAGCTCCTCGCCCGGATGTTCGATTCGCTGGCCGAGGGCACGCTGCCGTCCGACGCGTGGGACAAACTGGAGATGGCGGCCAAGTACGAGGACCGCATGATGGAGGTGGCGTCCGCGTTCGACGCCATCGCTCATGATCGCAAACGCCTCACTGCGGCGGGTCGATCCATCGCTGCGGAGCTCCTGTTCCGCGCGGCGCACTTCGCCCGCGCTGGCCTCGGCGACGATGGCGCCGCCGACAATTACCTGGAGCGCGCCCTGCGCGAGGATCCCAGCCACGAGCCCGCGCGCGAAGCCGCCATTGCCCGTCTCGAAGCCTCCGGCGGCACGGCAAAAAAACTGGCCGACGTCTTGATCGAAGCATTTCGCAAGGACGCCGGCGAGCCCAACGAGGAACTTTACCGGCGTCTGGCGCGCACCTTGGGCGACAACCCCGCCACGCAGAAACAGGCCATCGCGCTGCTCGAAGACTGCCAGCGCAAGCAACCCAGCGAACACACGGCCCGCGCGCTCGGCGATCTGTACCTGCAAGCCGGCCGACTACCCGAGCTTGCCCGCACCCTGGAGCAGCTTCTCGCCAGCATCCCCGACGACGACGTCGCGAGGAAGAACGCCTTGCGCGAACAGCTGCTGGTGCTGTTCATCAGGCAGCTGCAAAGCCCCGAGCGCGCCTTGCCGTTCGCCGAGGCGTTGCTCGAGCAGAACGCGACGCACGAAGGTGCGCGCGATCTCTGCACCCTGCTGCTCACCAACAAGAGCGTGCAGTCGCGCGCCGCCCTCGCCCTTGCCAACGCGTCGTCTGGATTCGCCTTCGAAGAAGTGCGCTACCTCGAGCTCGCCCTCGAAACCACGCGCGGTCCGCAGCGCCGCGACGTACTCAAGCGGCTGGGCATGCTGCGCGAGGATCCGATCTCCGACTTGCGCGGCGCGTTCGAGGCGTTCGAAGGTGCGCTCTTGCTCGACCCCAGTGACGACGAGGTCCGGAGCAAGTTCCGCGAGATCGCGCTCTCCCTGAACAACCCGCTCGATGCCGCCCGCACGCTCATTCGCGTGGCGCCCTCGGTCAAGGATCCCGCCGCACGCGCGCGCATTGCCGTCGACACGGGCGAGCTGCTCGGCGTCGCCAACGACAAGAAACGTGCAAAGACCACGCTTACCAGCGCGCTCACCGCGCAAGGCGCCCTGCCCGAAACGCAGCTGCGCGCCGCGCGCGCGCTCGCTTCGATCCATCAAGAGGAAGGCGACATCAAGAGCCTCATCGAGATGCTCGAGCGTCTCGCCGAGCTCGAAACCGACGACGTCCGCAAAGACGCCGCGCTCGCGCAGATGGCCGAGCTTGCCGAGACCGCCGCGGACGACGAAAAAGCCATCTCGGCCTACGTGCGTCTGGTGCCCCGGCTCGTGCACCGGCGCCGCGCGCTCGAGCGGCTCGAGAGCCTGTACGAGGCCACCGAGCGTTGGGCCGAGCTCGCGCAGATCATGGCCGAGCGCGCGGCCGATGCCACCGATCCCGGAGCGCGCCGCGTGCTGCTGCTTCGCAACGCCGAGCTGCTGGGCGGCCGCGTCCAGGAGCCGCGCGCTGCCGAATCGGCGTGGGAAGCCGTGCTCGCCGAGTACGGGCCCTCGCGCGACATCTTTGCAGAATACATTCCCATCCTCGAGGCGCTGCGTGCTTTCGAGAAACTCGATGCGGTGCTCGTCCAGGACCTCGACCTCGCTCCCGACAGCGAGCGCGCCATGCTCTACGGCCGGCTCGCCGCGTTCCGCGTCCGTCGGCTGCGCAATCACGACACGGGTCTCTTGGCGCTCGCCAAGGCGCTCGATCTCGATCCCAGCGAGCCTCAGGCACGTCAGCTCGCCGAATCGATGCTCGGCGATCAAGGCGCCCGCGTTCAGGTCGCAGCCCTTCTCGCGCCCATCTACCGCACCGAAAACGAAGGTGCCCACCTGCTGAAGGTGCTCGAGATCCTCGGCGTCGAAGCCGAAGAGCCGGGCGCGCGTCTCGCCGCCTGGACCGAAGCCGCCGAGCTCGCCTTGGCGGCCGGCAGTTCGAAGGCCATCGATCACGCCGCCCGTGCGGCCGAGAGCGCCACCGGCGACGCGCTGCGCATCCGCACGCACCTGCTCGAGCGCGTGCTCGAAAATCTGAACGCCACGCCCACCCGCCGCGCCGATGCCTGGTCGCTCGCGCTCGGCGTGCGCGAGGCCGACGGCCCCGAAGCCTTCGCCTTGACCATGCGCGCCGCCGAGAGCCTCGAGGCCGCCGGTCATGCCGAGCGCGCCGCCGAGACCTACCGCCGCGCCGCGCGCTTCGCTCCGGAAGACCGCAACCTGCTCGGTCGCATCGACAACCTGCTGCTCTCGCTCGGCAGGCCCGAAGAGCGGCTTTCCGTGTACGAGGAGTCGCTCCGCTGCGCGCAAGATCCCGCGCAGCGGCACGCGCTGTACCTGCAGATTGCACACGTGAACGCGGGCGACCTCGGCCGCCAGGGTGAAGCGCTCTCGGCCTACGAGGCTGCGCTAGAAATCCAGCCCGGCGACGAAGACGCGCTCTTTGCAGCGCTGGCGCTGTACCGATCGCTGGGCCGCCTGGAAGACCTCGTCGCCGCAGTCACCAAGCACGTGCCTGCCGCCAAGCGCGAGAACCGGCCCAGTCTCGAGCTCGAGGCCACGCGCGCGCTCGGCGATCTGGGCCTGCTGGAAGACGCGGCAGCACGTGCTCGCGCCGTGCTGGGCGATCCCGCCGTCACCGTGCCCGACCTCGACACGCTCGTGAAGCTGGCCGAGGCGTGGAACGACACGCAGCTGCTGGTAGCCGTGCTCTGGCAAGCGAGCGAGCGCCTCGACGAAGAACAAGAGCGCGCCGACGTGCTGCTCCGCATCGCCGGCCTGGAGACCAACGAAACGGAGCAGCGTCGCG
This sequence comes from Myxococcales bacterium, assembly GCA_043753085.1. Lineage (GTDB taxonomy): Bacteria > Myxococcota_A > Polyangia > Polyangiales > Polyangiaceae > JAYUXI01. Next base: position 3,175 of record JAYUXI010000556.1, read on the forward strand.
CGCTGGAACGCGCCATCGCCGCTGCCGACCACGCTCAAGACGAAACACGCATGCGCCTTGCGCTCGGCACCATGGCCGACGCGCTCGACGTCGCCCAGAGCCGCGGCGACGCGCTGTCGCCTGGGTATGGCGACGACTACGTGATGCGCCTGGTCGAGCAGGCGAGCCAGAGCGGCGACTTCCCGGAGGTGGCCCGCCGGCTCGACGCCCTCGTGTTGCGCACTCCACGGGGCGAGGTGCGTCGGGCGTGGGCGGTGCGCCTGGCTCGCGTCCACGCCGACGAGCTCCACGACCAGCCCCGCGCCTACACGGTCATCGCGCGCGAGGTCGAGGGCGGCGAGCACGACGAAGAGCTGCTCGGCATCGGCATCAAGCTCGCCATCGAGACCGGCAACGAGGCCGCGTACGCCGCCACCCTCGACGAGCAGCTGCTGCTGGTCACCAGCAACACGTGGTCCACGGCCGCAAACTTGGGCGCGTTCACCTTGGGCCTGGCCAAGGCCCGCACGTTCGCCCATTCGGGTGCGGCCGACGGGTTCTTCCGCGACGCCGCGTCGGCGTACGAAGCCATCCTCGACCAGAGCGATATGTTTGCCGCCGAAGGGCTGCCGGACGCGCTCACCGAGTACCACCACTTCATCGAAGCCGCGCTCGGTCGTGGCCTCCCGGCACGCCCAGAGCGTCGCCGAATCCAGCGTCGCCGCGTGACCCGCGCGGTCGACGAAGAGCGCGCCGGCATTCTGTCCGAGTGGGCCAACGAAGAAGCGGCAGACGACAAGGTGATGGCGCTGTCGCTCTACGAAGAGCTGCTGGTCGCCAACGCCGACGACGTCGGTGCGCTTGCCGCCGTCGCGCGGCTGGCTGGCGAAACCGGCAACTTCGACAAGGCGGCTCACGCGCTCGAAGAGCAACGGCAGCGCGCCGAGGGAGAGCGCCGCTGGCGCCTCGAGCTCGAGCTCGCCGACCTGCACCTCGAGCGCAAACACGATCCCATCAAGGCGCTGTCGCATGTCCGCGAGGTCCTGCTGATCACTCCGTCCGATCCCGACGCGTTCCGCTTGCTCGCGCGCGTTGCCGAGCACGAAGACGCGCGCGCTGCCGTGGGCGAGGTCGTCGACCAGGTGGTCGACCGTGCCATCGAGCTGTCCGATACGCAAGGCGCCGCCGAGCTTCTGCGCTGGGCCCTGGCGCACGTGTTCGTTGCGTCGACCGTCGGCGACACCGACGACGCCGTATCGCGCTCCCTCGAGAAGCTCGCGGCGGCGCTGCAGTCGCTCGGCCGAGAGCTCGACGAGCTCGAGGTGCGCGTGCTGCTGGCCGCCAAGCACCAGGACGCAGCGGCGTGGGATCGCGCCGAGGAGCTCGCGCGCACCTTGCACGCCCCCGAGGACGTCGCGCGCGCCTACGAAGGTGTAGACTACAAGAACCTTCCGCCCGAGGACGCCGAGCGTATCGGGGAGCGCGCCGTGGCGTTCTTCGAAGAGTGGTACGAAGATCCCGCCAAGTTGCTCCCTCTGCTCGACCGCCTGTTCGCGGTCGCGGCCACCAGCACCGTGGCCTTCGAGCGCCTCCGCCTCTACTACGACACGAGCGAGCGTTGGGACGACCTCTTCGGCCTGTACGACCGCGCCATCGCTCGCGCCGATGCATCCGAGCGCGAGCACCTGCTCGAGGAGATTGCGCAAGTCGCCAAGGACTTCGCCAAGAACGAAGCCAAGGCCGCCGTGTACTTCGAGGCTCTGCTCGACTTGCGTCCCAAATCGGCCAGCACCGAAGGCGCGCTCGAGCGCCTGTACGAGCGCCTCGGCGAGAACGAGAAGCTCGTGCAGCTGCTCTCGAGTCGCAAGTCCACCCTCACGGGCGCTGCGCGCGAAGACAACGACCGTCGCATCGCTCGACTGCGCGCCTATGCGCTCGGCGATTCCGCCAGCGCGCTACCCGTGCTGGAAGAGCTTGCGGCCTCACGCGCCAGCCAACAGTCCGCCGACGTCTCCAGCTGCATCCTCGATGCGGAGCTCACCGAGCTGTTCGAGAAAGTACTCGCGGGCGCCACCGACCGCGTCACGCGCCAGCGCTCCGCCCGCCGTCTGTCCGAGCACTACCGCGAACGCGGCGACCTCGACGGACTCGCGCGCGTCGTCCGCGAGGAGCTCGTCGCCGAAACCGACCGCGACAAGCGCATCGCACTGCTCGCCGATCTGGGCGACACCGAGCTGACTGCGGGCCGCGCTTCGGCTGCCCTCGCGGCCCGCGCCGAGATCCTCCAACTCGACGCCGACTCCGACGCAGCGCTCGATGCCCTCACCACGCTCGCGCGCCGCGAAAACCTGGTCGCCGATGTCGTCGACTTCATCGCTACCTTGGCCGACGGGCAACCACGCCAGCGCAAGAGCGCCTTGCGCCTTGCTGCCGCGCGCGAAGCCCTGCGCGAGCGCCCGCTGCACCACCAGGCGATCGGTCTGTACCGCGCCGTCTTCGACGACAAGAAGACCCCGAAGGCGAGCCGCATCGAGTCGGCCGTCGAGCTCGAGACCTTGTACGACGACAGTGGCGATCCTGCGGCCCGTCTCGACGTGCTCGAGCGTCATGCGGCGCTCGAGGACGACGCCGGCGAACGCGCCGAAGTGCTGCGGGCGGCCGGTGAGCAGGCCCGCAACGTCGGCGAGCGCGCGCGCTCCGTCGCGGCCTTCGAAGCCCGTCTCGCCCTCGTACCCGGCGACGTGGGCACGCTGGATCGTTTGATCGAAGCGTACGACGCCGCGGGCGCACACGCCGACCTCGCGCGCGTGCTCGAGTTGCGCGCCGGTGCGCCGGAGGTGGAGCCCGCAGCGCGCACCCGGGATCTCACGCGCGCTGCCCAGCTTTGCGATGACGAGCTCGGTGATCAGAAGAAGGCCACTGCCCTCTACGAGCTCGTCGTCTTGCACGACGGCGACACGATGGGCGTGTCGTTCGCCCTTGCCAATTTGCACGGTAAGCTCGGCGACTGGAACGCGCGTCGCGACGCGCTGCTGCGCGCAGCGGAGCTTGCCCCGCCCGGTCTTGCCACTGCCCAGGTCCTCGGTGAGCTCGGCGAGCTCGAACGCACGCGCCTCGGCAACGTACCCGGCGCGCTCATGTCCTTCGCGCACGCACTGCAGCAAGATCCACGTGCCCAGACCGCGCTGCATGGCCTCGGTGCCTTGCTGGACGACGCAGACGCCAAAGCCGAAGCCAGCACGCTACTGCTCGCGGCCTACCGCGCCACCGACGACACGGACGGCATCCTGTCGTTGGTCGAGGTCCGCAAGGACACCACCGATGATCCGGAAGCGGTGGTGCGCATCCTGGTCGAGGCCGCGGGGCTCGAAGAGACGCACCGCGCCGATTCCGCCGCGGCCTTCGGCTACTTCGAGCGCGCCTTTGCGCTCGCGCCGGCACGCCCGGATCTGCGCGACGCGCTGCAACGCCTGGCGCACGTAGCCGACGCGTTCCCGCGCCTGCGCGCGGTCTACGAGCGCGTACTCGAAGGCCACTCCGCCGCGGCGAGGACGGCGGGCGCCGCGTCGTGGACCGGCGGCTCCAGCCAGCTTCCCATCGAAGTCCACCTCGAGCTCGCGCGTCTGCTCGAGTCGCCCCTCGGCGATCTCGGCGCTGCACTCGCTCGCTTCCGATCCGTGCTCGACCAAGAAGAGTCCAACCGAGAGGCAGCACTCGCCGTGCTGCGGCTGGGCATCCCGCTCGACCAGTACGAGCTGGTGGCGCAGGTGCTCGGCTCCTTCGCCGAACGCGAAGGCAATCTCGCGAGCGACGTGCTGGCCGCCACCCAGACCTACCTCGTCGACGCAAATCGAGAGGAAGCGGCGGGTCGACTGGCCGTGGCCATCGAAACGGCTGCCGCCACGAACCGTACCACTTCGCCCGGGTCACCGGCCCCCAAGATGCTCGCGGCGCAGGCAGCGCGCTGGGCCTCCGAGATCGGCCAAGACGACCTCAAGGCCGGCGCCTTGTTCCGCCAAGCGCTCGAGCAAGACCAAGAGGACGAGGCGCTGCTCGGCGAGCTCGTGGCGGTCGAACGGCGCACTGGCGGCGAGCTTCTGGTCGATTCGCTGATGGGTCTGTCGCGGGTGCGCGGCGGCGATCTCGCACTTCTCACCGAGGCCTCGGAGCATGCGCTATACACCATTCGCAATGCCAAGCTCGCGCGTAGCACGCTCGGTCTCTTGCGTTCGCTGTCGATCGCGTTTTGGACGGCCAAGAACGGCAATCCGGAAGCCCGCGACGTGGCGCGCTACGCGCGCACCAAGCTCGAAGAGCTCTACGAGCGCGAAGAGCTCACCGAAGCTCGCATCACGCTGCTGGCGCAAGATGCCGGGGAGCCCTGGGACGCCGCCGAGCACCGCCAGCTCCTGATGCGCGCTGCCGAGCTCTCGGCCGACCGTTTGCAAGACTTCGGGCGCGCCGCTGCGTTCTACGAGCAGCTGTTCGAAAAGGACGGGTTCGACCGCGAGGTGCGCGACCACCTGCGCCGCACGCTCGCCCGCATGGGCGAAAACGATCGTCTCCGCGAGTTCTCCATCCGCGAGCTCGATGTCACCACCGATTCGAAAGAGCGCGCCGGCATCCGGCTGCGCATCGCCGAGCTCGACCCCGATCGCGAAAAGGCCGAGGCCGTGCTCCGGTCTGCGCTCGAGGAAAGGCCGCGAGACGAAGCCCTCGTGGCCGCGCTGGGCGCCCGGCTCGACGAAGAGAAGCGCTACGAAGAGCTCTATGCGCTCTACACGGAACAAGCCGAGCGCGCCCTCACCAGCGAGAACCCGGACGGCACGACCATCTCGTTTGCCGAAACCACCGTGCGCACCCGCACCGATTCGCTGTCTCCAGGTCGCGCGCGCGGCCGCGTGAAGCCAGAAGACGCGCGGAGCGCCAACGCATTTTTCCTGCGGGCCGCGGACGTCGCCGAGCAGCGCATCGCCGATCCGCGGCGCGCGCTTTCGTCGGTCGAGGCCGCGGTGCGCTCGCTGGCAGAACCGCGCGCACTGTCCGAAGCCGCTCGACTTTCCACCCTGCTCGATCGGCACGGTACGGCGGCCCACTACCTCGGCCGCCTGCTCGAGGCGGACCCCACGGTAGAGACCGTTCTCGAGCTCGCCGAAGTGCACGACCGCGACAAGGACCCCGCCATGACCGAGCGCGTGCTCGAGCAGGCGTTGGGCGTACACCCGGACTCCAGCGTGCTTCGGCTCCGCCTGGCGCGACACTACCGCAAGCACGGCGCGCTCAAGAAGCTGGCCCCGCTGCTGGAAGAAGCCATCGCGCGCGCTACCACCGACGACGAAAAAGTGGTCATGAGCCTGGAGAGCGCCCGCCTGTACACGCAGGCCTTGGGCGCGCCGGATCGGGCCATCGTCTTGCTCGAAGCCGCCCGTCGTCTCAAGCCGGAAGACCGCCCGCTCCGCCTCGCCATGGCCGACGCGCTTGGCGAAGGCGGTCGGCGCGACGAGGGGTACGCGCTGCTCGAAGCCGAGCTCGAGAGCTACGGCACCCGGCGGCCCAAAGAGCGCGCTCCGCTGCATTTGCACCTTGCACGCTTGCACCGCCTCGGCGGAGACGACGCAAAAGCGTTGCTCGAGCTCGACACCGCCACCAGGATCGATCCCACGTTCCAGCCCGCCGTGCGGATGCTGGGCGAGCTCGCCGAAAAGACCGAACAGTGGGAAAAGGCCGAGCGCGCCTACCGCGCCCTGCTCTCGGTGGTGCGCCGCGTCGACTCCACGCCGAAGAACCGTCCCGACAGCGACGACCTGTCCAGCGCCGAGGTGTTGTTGCTCCTTTCGCGCGTGGCCACGGCCAAGGGCGAAGCCGTTCGCGGCAGCGAGATCCTGGAGACGGCCTTCGAAGCCGCTCAGGATGCGCCGCTCGAAGCCAAGCGCCTCGAGACGCGCCTGCGACTCTTCGGTGACACGCACAACCTCGCCCGCATCCTGCGCATGCGTACGCTGCATCACGACGCCGACGCGGACACGTTCCGCGAGCTGGCGCAGATCGAGCTCACCACCTTGGGCGAGCCCGACCGCGCGTTCCAGAGCGCGCGTGCGGCCTTCCGGCGCGAGCCAGGACGCAAGATCGGCGACCTTTTGCTCGAGATCGCCGGCACGCTGGGCAAGGAAGAAGAGCTCGAACGCGAGTTCGAGAAGAACGCCAGCGAGCTGCAAGTCGAGGGCAAGCTGGCCCACGCGGCGCGCCACGCTTCGTTCTTGGCGCTGCTGCACATGCGCCGCGGCCACCTCGACGAAGCGATCCAGTGGATCGAGAAGAACCGCGCCGCCTCCGAGCTCACCGCCGAGGACGCCGACCTGTACGCCGACCTCCGCCGCGCGCAGGGCAACTTCGAAGGCGAGGTCGAGGCCCTCGAGTTGTTGCTCGAACAGGCCAAAGATCCCGCCCTCGTGCTGTCTACCAAGCTGCGCCTCGCGCGGCTTTTGTACGGCCGTGAAGCCACCGCCGAGGACGGCTCGCGGTACCTGCTCGAGGCGCGCGAAGACGGAGCCCCCCTCGCGGTCCTCACCGAGATCGTCGGCGATGCCGTGGCCGACTTCGCGTCGAACGCGCACCTCGTCGAACTGTATGTGCAGCTTGCACGTGAGTTGAGCGAGCCCGCCGTCGTTGCCCGCGCGCTGGTGCGCGCTTGGGCGGTATCTCGCGGCGAGCTCTCCTTTCTCGACGAGGCCGTCGAAGCGGCGCGTTCGGGAGGAGATCCCGATCTCGAGGAAAGTGTGCTGCGCGACGTCGTGGAAACTGCCGATCCAGAAAACGAGCCCGCCGCATTGCTGTTCGGCCTGGTGCAGCTGGCCGCTTTGCGCGAACGTCAGCACGACGTGAGCGGCGTCATCGGTCTCTTGTCGCGCGCCGCCGAGCTGGCCGACGACGACGAGCGGATCATCCTGCTGCGCCGCTTGGCCGAGTACGCGCGCGACGAAGGTCAGCTGGTGATCGCGGCCGAGACGAACGCGGCGCTGTTCCAGTCCAACCGCGAGGATGCCCAGAGCCTGGCCTCGCTCATCGAGCTGTACCGCGAAACAAAGCAGGGCGAGCGCCTCGCCACGCTCCTCGGCGAGCTCGCGAATTCGGCCGAAGACCCGTCCGAGCGTCTCCGCCTCCAATTCGAGCGCTTGCGTGTCCTCGAAGACGACGTCGGCCTGGGAGACGCCGAGCTCGTCGGCTCCCTGCGCGACATCGTGCTCGAGTCGCCCGACGAGACCGAAGCTGCCGAGCGTCTCATCGCCATCCTCGAGCGTTCGGGCTCGCAGCAAGAGCTGCTCGCGCTGCTCGACTTCTTGTTCGAGGCCGCGCTCGACCGTGGCATGCACGAAGCGCTGGCAGCTCGCGCCGTCAGGCTCGCTGCACTCTACAACGAAACCGGCGAAAGCGATCGTGCGCTCACCGTGTTCGAACGCTCCACCAAGGCGCTTCCACACGATGCCAACCTGCTTCGCGCTTACGCCGAGGAGCTGCGCAAGCACGGCGTCAAAGACCGTCTGGAATCCATTCTCGACGAGCTCGCCACCCAGGACGATCCCGTCGCTGGTGCCAACGTGTCCGTCGAAATCGCCGATCTGGCCTTGGCGCGCGGTGACGTGAAGGCGAGCACCGCGGCGCTGGAGCGCGCGGTCCAACTCGATCCCAACAACGTGAACGCCGCCACTCAGCTCGAGTCTACCTACCGCGATTCGGGCAACACGCCGAAGCTCGCTGCGTTCCTCGCCGAGTCCGCGTCCGCACGGCCCACCGCCCGCGAGCGTTCCGCGGCCTACCAGCGCGCGGCGGAGCTCTACGCCGCCGAGCTGCGCACTCCCCAGCGCGCCGCCGAGCTGTTTGGTCTTGCCGAGGCCGAGCAACCCGAAGACGAGGCGCTCACGTTCCAGGCGGCGCGTGCCCATGTGATCGCGGGGGAACGGGAGCGCGCCATCGAGCTTCTGCAGCTCCGGGTCGACGGCATCGGCATCACCAACGAGGCTCGCCCCCGTTACCTGGTCGAGCTCGCCCACTTGCTGGCCGGCCTGGACGCGGTGCGTGCCGCACAGACCATGGAAGAAGCCGCCCGGCTCGAGGGACGCGGCACCATCAGCGACGGCTATCTCGACTTCGTGCAGGGTCTGCTCGACAACCAAGCCGGGTCACCGCACGCGCCCACCTCGTCGCAGCGCACCGAGCTGTCGTTCAACCTGGCCCGCGCTCTCGCCGCTCGTGGCGAGCTGGCGCGGGCACGCGAGGTGGTCGACGCCGAGCTTTCCGAGAACCCCGACAACATCCCGGGCCTGCTCACCCTGGCCGAGCTCGAAGAACGCGACGGACGACTGGAAGATGCACTATCCACGTACTTCCGTGCATTTTCTCTGCAAAGCGGCGACTTCGCACTCGACCTGTCGCTTCGCGTGGCCTCGCTGGCCGAGCAGCTGAATCGACCCGACGAAGCCCGCGCTGCGCTCGAGCGCATCCGCCTCTCGCTCCCCGACGACCGCGACGTGCGGCAGCGCCTCGAGACGGTCTACGAGGCCGGTGGGCTGTATCGGTCCCTGGCGGAGATCTGCCAGGAGCTCGCTGCCCTCGAAGACGACGAGACGCGCAAGTTCGGCTACCTGCTGAAGGCCGGCAACGCTTTTCTGGAAAGTGGGGAAGATCTCGAGCTGGCGATCGAGCCGCTGGCGGAGGCCCACGCGCTGCGCCCCAACGACCTCGACGCGGTGGCGCTTCTCTCCGACGCCAACACGTCGGTGGGGCGCATCGACGCGGCCGCCGGGATCCTCGAGAGCACCCTGGCAACGATGAAAAACCGCCGCTCGCGCGAGATCGGCACGCTCTACCACCGCGTCGCGCGGGTGGCGCAGGCCCGCGGCGACCGCCACGGCGAGATGACCGCACTCACCACGGCGCTCGAGATGGATCCACAGAACGGCACGGCAGCCCTCGAGCTGTCGCAGATTGCGATCGAGCTCGGCGATCTCGATCTCGCTGCCCGTGCGCTCCGTGCCCTCACCATGCTTCGTGGCGAGGGGCCGATCCCGCGCGCCTTGGCGTACAAGCAGCTCGGCGAGATCGCCTGGGCCCAGGGTGACCAGAAAAAGGCCGTCATCATGCTGAAACGCGCCCTCGACGACGACCCACGCCTGGAAGAAGCTCGCACGTTGCTGTCGCAGATCGAGAGCCGCTAGATCTCGACGTCGATCCGGCCCGCGCTGGCGCCCGCATCTGCCACGACGTGACCACTTCGGTCGATCACGCACGAGTGTCCTTGCCCCGGCACTTCGACCACGCCAGCGCTCCAGTTGGAGTTGGCAATCCATAGATCGAAACGCGCCGCGATCCTCTGCAGCAAGGGCAGGCGCGAGTCGTCCGGGTCGACCCATGCGCTCGGGAACAACAGCAGATCGGCGGCGCGCAGCGCGTCGTCTGGATCGTCGTCCACGAACTGCAGGTCGTAGCAGATCGCGACCGTGATCGTCTGTCCGGCCAAGGTGACCACGGGCGGCTTTGCGTCGCCTGCCGTGGCCCACGTTTCCGGGTACCAAGGATGCCGCTTTTCGTACGTGAACAGATGGCCGCCCTCGGCATCGTGGGCGGCCATTGCATTGTACACATGAGCGCCGCGCCGCCGGATCACCGGACCCACGATCGCGCAGCGGTGGCGCAGCGCCAAGGCCGCCAAGGCCACGTCGGTGGGGCCGCCGTGCGGCTCGGCGAACGGCCCGAGATCGAAGTCGAGCGCGGGCGATACGTAGCCGGTCAGCGCCGCCTCCGGCAGCAGGACGAGATCCGTGGGGGCCCGCGCCAGCAGAGCATCCACGTCCGCGAGTACCCGGGCTTTGTCGTTCCAGGTGGCAGCGAGTTGCAGAACCGTGAGCCGCATCGGAAGTGTCCATCGTAGCGCGACTCGGTGGCATGCTGGGCCGGTGAAACCCTACTTGCTGGTGGCCAATCCAACCGCACAGAGCGGCAAAAACCAGGAGCGCATCGACGCCGCAGTGGCGATTTTCCAGTCGCAGGGGCAGGCGGTCGAGGTCTTCGCCACGTTGCCCGAGGGCAAGACCATCGGCGCGCTGCACGCTCGCCTTTCGCCGGATCCCGGTGCGTTCGCGGCCGTCGTGTCCATGGGCGGCGACGGCACCTTCCGCGAGGTCGGCGCGGCACTGCTCGAGCTTCCGGAACGGGCGCGTCCACCGCTCGGGATGCTCCCCACCGGCACGGCCAACGATCAGGGCAAGAGCTTCGGACTCGACGCCACGCCCGAAGCGCTTGCCGCCAACGTCGGCGTGGTGTTGGCAGGCCGTGAAACGCGGCTCGATGCTGGGCTGGTCATCTCGGAGGGGCGCCGCGACGCATTCTTCGACTCGGTGGGGTGGGGCCTCACCGCACGCGTCCTCTACGTGCGCAACAAGGACCGCGAGGTGGCAGACGGCTTCGGACCGCTCGGCGAGCTTTATCGCGACCACCTCGTGTACGCCGGCGCGTTCGTGAAGACCTTCCTCGACTCGTACCTCGAGACAGACAAGTTCGACGCCGTGGTCATGGTCGACGGGCGCGAGCAGCGAATCGAGGGGCTAACCGACCTGGTGTTGAAGGCGACGCGCGTGTTCGCCGGAGCGTGGGTGCTGGACCGCGGCGGCGCCCACGACGACGGATTGTTCGAGCTGGTCCCGTTCGTGGGCAAGCGTGACTGGCTGTCGAAGGCCATCGTCGCGATCGAGGGAAACCCGATCCGCGAAGAAGATCTGAACGAGCTCGGTGTCGAGCATTCGAAGAATATGCAGGGTGCATCGTTTCACATTGCGCTCGAGCCGCAGGGTTCCATCCCGGTGCACGCGCAGATGGACGGCGAGGAGTACCCTGGCGCCACGCAGTTCCAGATCGACGTGCTACCGCGTGCCCTGCGCCTGATCGTGCCGTAGCGGGGCGCGCTCGTCAGCCGAGCTCTTCGTACAGTTTTTCGAGGCGCTGTTTCAGCTCGCGATTCTGTGGCTCGAGGCGGCACGCCGACACGAGGGCAGCGCGCGCGTCTTCGAGCTCACCCGCCGCCCAGGCTTCGTGCGCCTGTTTGGCCAGCACCTTCGCTTGGTTGCTCTGCGCGAGCTCTTCGAGGGATCGCACCTTGGGAGCCCGGCTCTGTACGAACGCAGCGACGGTGTCCATGCGCTTGTGGCCGGCTGCGTGCAGCGCGTCGTAGCTGGCGCGCGAGTCGGCGCGAGAGAGAACCGTGTATGCCTCCACGGCGAGCTTGAAGATGCGCGTGCGCGCTTCGCATTCGTGCTCCTCGGCGCCCTCGTACCGGTCCGGGTGGTAGTGCGCTGCGATTCGGTAAAAGGCGCGCTTCACGTCCACGAGGTGCGCCTTCGGATCCACGCCGAGCCTTTCGTAGTAGTCCGCCCGCTCGAGTCGCGTGACGAGTTCTGCGGTCGAGTCTGCCATCGTGGACGACGATAGCGTGCTTTGCGAAACCACCAGGCGAGAACCGCCGCGACGTTGCCGCAAGCGTGCGACAATATCCGCCGCCATGACGACGAAATCCGACACGGTCGTGTTTGCCATCGAGCCGTACGAGTACCTCGCCGACGCGTTCGTCACCCATGGTGCGTTCGCGCGCGGCGCGCTGGAGCGCAACACGTTTCCGGACGGCGAGCGCTACCTTCGCTTGTCCGAGCCCGTGCTGGCTCGGCACGTCGTGCTGGTGGGCGGCACCATCCACGACGCCGCTACCTTGGAGCTCTACGATCTGGCCAGCGCGATCGTGAAGGAGGGCGCCCGGTCGCTCACCATGATCGTCCCGTACTTCGGCTACAGCACCATGGAACGCGCCGTCCATCCCGGCGAGGTGGTCACCGCCAAGACGCGTGCGCGGCTGCTCTCGTCCATTCCCAGCGCAGACGCCCCCAACCGCGTGTTTCTGTTCGACACGCACACCGAAGGCCTGGCCTACTACTTCGAGGGACCCATCGTTCCGGTCCACGTCTACGCCAAGAAGCTCGTGATCGATCTGGCGCGCGAGCTCGGTGGCCCGGGCGACGACCTCGTGCTGGCTTGTACCGACGCCGGCCGCGCCAAGTGGGTCGAAAGCCTGGCCAACGACATGGGCGTGCATGCTTCCTTCGTCTTCAAACGCCGCCTCGACGGCTCGCGCACCGAGGTGCGCGCAGTGTCTGCCCAGGTCGAGGGCAAGTCGGTCGTCATCTACGACGACATGATCCGAACCGGAAGCTCGCTCCTTGGAGCGGCGCGCGCCTACCTCGACGCGGGGGCCAGGCGGGTCACCGCCGTGGCCACGCACGGTATCTTTCCAGGCGATTCGCTGCAGCGGCTGCAGAACGCTGGCGTGATTGAACGCATTGCCTGCACCGACAGCCACCCGCGCGCGCGCGAGCTCGCGGGCGACTACCTGCAGGTTGCAAGCAGCGCGGGACTGTTCGCCGAGCGCCTGCTCGCCGAGCACCACTCGTCTTGAGTCACGCGCCGCACTAGCCCGAAATGATGGCGTCACCATGGCGCAGTTGCATGGCTTCCATCTCGGCGCCGTCGTCCGCTACGCCGAGCAGACGGATGGTGGTGCGAGAGTGGCGCCCAGTCAGTGGATCATGCGCGTTGACCTGAAGAGTGCCGTCGGCATCGAGCTCGAACGTAACGGCAATCTTCACCTGTCCACGCAGTGCCGGCGCGAGGTCGCCGAGTACCACTTCGCCGAGGTAGGTGTTCTCCGAAAAGAGCCGTTGCTCGCCTTGAGCGACGCGTACCACCACGCTGGTCTGGCCGTCGACCGCGGTGGAGAACGTGCGGGTTTGCTCGCAGGGGATCGGTGTGTTCGCGCGGATGAGTGGATCGGTGTAGCCGCCCGCGGTCTCGACCCGCAGCGTGAGCGGCGTTACGTCCAGCAGAAGGGGAGTAGACGGTTTGACTTCGACCGACTGCAGCAGCTCGGTGTTGCTGGTGGGCAGCGCGCCCGTGAAAAGCACGCTCTCGAGTGAAGGTTCGGAGCCCGCGGCGCTGGCGTCGGGCGCAGGCGCGGTGGGGGCCGCCGCGTCGGCTGCAGGGGGCAGGGCGGGGGGCAACGCCATCGGGCGAGCAGCCACGTTGCGCGAGGCACGTTCGAGACGTGCAGCATGCACGGATTCTTCGCTGATGGTCTGCGCGGTGCGCGAGACCAGCGCCAGGCGCCCGAGCACCTGACCGCCGCCCGGATCGCCCTGGACGCGGCGCACGGTCGGGGCCTTGCGTTCCGTGGACGTGGCGCTGCTGCGGCTTCCGGCGAGTGGCCGCTTGTCGAGGCTGGCCGCCGAGATGGCAGCGCCAATGGCGACGACTTGATCCGGGTCGATGGCGATGGTGGGCGGGCGTCCGAAGAACTCGCCGACCATGCTTTGCAGCAGCGGCATCCGCGTGGCGCCGCCGACGAGCAGCACCTCGTGGATGTCGCTGGTCTTGAGCCGTGCTGCGGTGAGTGCACGCCGCGTGACTTCGAGCGTGCGTTCGAGCAACGGCCGGGCGAGCTCTTCGAGCTCGGCGCGGGACAGACGCATGCGCAGCGAAAGCGGGGCGCCGCCCACGCCGATGCCGAGGTCCTCGACGGTTTCGTCGATCTCGTCGCGGGTCGAGAACTGCTTTTTCCATTCCTCGGCGAGGACGCGAAGGCGGCCCCACAGTACCGGGTCCTCGCGGGGGTCGACGCGCAGGTGCTCCATGCATTCCCGGCGCAGGTGGGCGGCGAACGAGCTGTCGATGTCGTCACCGCCGAGGGCCGAGTCGCCCGCGGTGGCCAGTACCTCGAACACCTGGCTGGTGAGATCCAGCACCGTGAGGTCGAACGTGCCGCCCCCGAGGTCGTACACGGCGACGCGCTTGGCGCCCTTCAGATGCTGGCCGTAGGCGAGGGCAGCAGCGGTGGGCTCGTTGAGAATTCGGAGCACGTCGAGACCAGCGAGGC
>JAYUXI010000557.1:0-2995 GCA_043753085.1 Myxococcales bacterium
GCCTCCATCGGCGGCTCCATCGAACCGTTGCGGTAGAACGACAGGGTCTGGCACCCGTCGTTCGCGCCCCAAAAGCCGAAGAACAAACACAGCAGCAGAGCTGAGGTCAGGGCAAAAGGACGCTTGTCGGGCGCGCGGCTCACGCCTCCTGGCTAGCACGCTTTGCCGAAAACCCAGCCGCTTTACGCGGCGGGCGGCACGCCGTCGTAGAGGCGGCGTTCCAGCTCCCGGGCGTACAAGCAGCACTCGCTGGCCACGGGAAAGTCGCGGCACGCATCGGGACGAAACGTGTAGATACCACACTTATTGTCGGAGGCGAGGTGCCGGCACTTTTTGCTCGGCAGCAGCGTAAGGACCAGCTTGCCGTCGGTTCGGCGTGTGAAAGGCGGCTTCAAGAGGTCGGTGCGGTCCGCGTCGCGGAAGCGTTCCTTGTCCATGTCGGAGACGATGACCTCGTTGTCCTCGCAGCAGGCGCCGCACTCGAGGCAATCGATGTCGATGGCGCGCGTGGCGGTCTCGTGCTCGCAATCGCGGTCGATGCGGCGCTGGATGATCCAGTTGCAATCTTTGGGCACCAGACACGTCGCCAGGCCGCGCAGCGGACCTTCTAGGGGTACCTTCCAGCGCCGCTTGCCCAGATCGAGGATGGAAAACAGCGAGAGATCCGCCGGATCTGCTTCGTTTGGCACGGGCAGCACCAGCCGCGCGCGCGCTTTCTGTTCCCAGAGCACCGCGTGCCCGCCCATCTTCACCCACGCCGCGCACTCGCGGCTGTGCCGCATCGAGAAGCTCCGGACGACCGGGCGGTTTACCAGCGTTCCCATCGGGCTCGGTAGAGCACGCTGCGGCGAACACGGCCAGATCGACTTCTGTCGCCCGGAAAAGCCTTCTAGGGTTGCTGGCCATGAGAGCCATCGTGTTGGTCGAAGACGGAACGCTCGCGCTGCGCACGGACGAGCCCATGCCCGAGCCCGGAGCCGGACAGGTGCGGGTGCGCGTGCGGGCCACGGCAATCAACCGCGCCGATCTGCTGCAGCGCGCAGGTTCGTATCCAGCGCCGCCGGATGCGCCGGCGCACATTCTTGGTCTCGAGTACGCGGGCGAGGTCGACGCGCTCGGTGTTGGCGTGCGCGACGTGCAGGTGGGCCAGCGCGTGTTCGGGCTGGTGGGGGGCGGCAGCTATGCGCAGTACGTGGTGGTCCCCGAGCGCGCCTTGGCCACCATGCCCGACGAGCTGTCGTTCGAGGACGCGGCCGCCATCCCCGAGGCGTTCCTTACGGCCTACGATGCGATGGTGCTGCAAGGCGGCCTGACCGCGGGCTCCTGGGCGCTCGTACACGCCGCCGCCAGCGGCGTGGGCACCGCGGCGGTGCAGATCGCCAAGGCGGTCGGCGCCCGGGTGGTGGCCACCGCGCGCACCGAGGCCAAGCTC
The DNA here is from genome assembly GCA_043753085.1 of Myxococcales bacterium. Lineage (GTDB taxonomy): Bacteria > Myxococcota_A > Polyangia > Polyangiales > Polyangiaceae > JAYUXI01. The sequence goes on from JAYUXI010000557.1 coordinate 1,433, forward strand.
GCGGCGGTGCGACAGCTCGGAGCCGACGTTACACTATGTGTGCACAATGCAGTCTTCGCGGACGCTGTCCTGGCGGCCACCGGCGGTGTGGACGTGGTGCTGGAGTTGGTGGGCGGCGCCTACGTCCCGGAGGACCTACGCGCCCTGAACCAGCTCGGCCGGATCGTGCTGGTGGGCTTGGTGGGCGGCCGCAGCGCCGATCTGGACCTCGGGCTCTTGCTGCGCAAGCGGGCACGGCTGCTGGGCACGATGCTGCGGTCCCGGCCGCTCGAAGAGAAGATCGCCGTGCATCGAGTGCTGCAGCAACAGCTGGCGCCCCTGTTCGCCGAGAAGAAGCTGCGGCCCGTGATCGACTGCGTGCTGGATCTGGCCGACGCCGATGCAGCGCACGCGCGCATGAAGAGCAACGCGGGCATCGGCAAGATCGTGCTGCGCGTGTGACCGTGCTGGCAGTTTCGGCGAGCTGATCTTAGCGTGCCCACCATGGAATTACGCAGTCTCGGCGAAAGCGGGCTCAAGGTCAGCGTGCTCTCGATGGGCGCGATGACCTTCGGCCAATCGGACGGCTTCATGAAGGGAGTCACCTCCAGCGACGACGAAGGGCGACGCGTCTTCGACCTCGCCATCGAGCGCGGCATCAACCTGGTCGACACCGCCAACGTGTACGGCAACGGCGAGAGCGAGCGGGTGACTGGGCAGTGGGTGAAGGGCAAACGCGATCGCGTGCTCATCGCCACCAAATGCCGTTTCCCGGTCGGTACCGGCAAACCCGGCCCACACGACATGGGCCTGTCCCGCAAGCACGTCGTCGAAGCCTGCGAGGCCTCGCTGCAGCGCCTCGGCGTCGACACCATCGACCTGTACCAAACGCACATGCAAGATTGCACCGTGCCCGTAGAAGAAACGATGCGCGCCCTGGACGACCTGCAACGCGCCGGCAAGATCCGCTACGCGGGTTGTTCCAACTACACGGGCTACCGCCTGGTCGAATCGCTGTGGGCGTCCGACAAACGCAACCTGGGTCGCTACGAGAGCGTGCAGCTCCAGTGGAGCCTGCTGGCCCGCGGCGCCGAGCGCGAGATGCTGCCCGCCTGCAAGCAGTTCGGGCTTGGCACGATGATCTGGAGCCCGCTCGCAGGGGGCTTTTTGAGTGGAAAGTACACGCGCAATGCGCCACCGCCGGCGGGCTCGCGGCTTGCCACCTGGGTCGACACCTGGAAGACCCGCGATCAGAAACGTTCGTGGGACATCGTCGACAAGCTGGCGGTCATGGCCAAGGAAAAAGACGCGTCGCCAGCCGCAGTGGCGCTCGCGTGGCTGCTGGCCAAGCCGATTACCTCCACCATCATCGTGGGCGCACGCACCACCGCGCAGCTCGAAGACAATCTGAAAGGGCTCGACGTGAAGCTCGAAGCGGACGACGTGGCCGCGCTGGACGCGGCGTCGAAGCCGGACTGGGACTACCCGTACGACATGATCGGCCGCTCGCAGGAGTGGTGAGCCGCCGCTAATGGCTCCGGGCGTGCTCCACGCACAGGTTGCGGGGGCCACCACATTTTTCGC
>JAYUXI010000558.1:0-17066 GCA_043753085.1 Myxococcales bacterium
GCCTTCTTCGCGGCGGCCTTCTTGGCGACCACGCTCACTGCGTTGGAGTGCGACGAGCGGCGCGGCACGTCGTCGTCTTCGTCGAGCGCAGCTTGCAGCAGCCCGTGAGTGGAGGCGCGCGGCGCGGCGTTGCGCTGCTTGGCGCGGACGTCGAGCGCCTTCTTCACGCTCTCGTGCAGGGCCTCGGGAGAGAACGGCTTGTCGAGGTAGGCGTCGGCTCCGTACAGCGGGCTGGTCAGCGAGTTCAGCGTCTCGCCGATGCCGGTGAGCATCACCACGCCGGTGTGCGCGAGGGCCACGTCTTCGCGAATTTTGCGGCACACTTCCCAGCCGCTCATCTCGGGCATCATCACGTCCAGAACGACCAGATCGGGAAGATGCTCCTTGGCCAAGCGCCACGCCTCGGCACCATCGTGCGCTTGCACGATGTCCAGTTTGGGCTTCTGCAGGTTGCGCAGGTGCCGGACGACGAGGTCGTTCATCGCGGGTTCGTCGTCGGCCACGAGGACCAGGGGCTTGCTCTCACGCATGGCCCGAACATTCCGAGAATCTTGCTCCGCGGTCAAGCGTGAGGACGGTGCGAAGAAAAGCCGCATTTCAGCTTTGTTCGTCCTTGAATTTCGTCGCGATTCGGGAAGTGGATTCGACCAGGGCCTTGGAGGCGTTCACGAAGCGCACCATCGTCGGCATGTGGCCCTTGGTCAGCTTGAGTTTGCCCTGCATCAGCGCCTTGGTCGGATCCACCTCGCGCTTGATGACGGCCTTCCACTGCGCGTAGCTGGCGACGACCACGAAGGGCGCCGAATCGGCCTCGGAGAGCGGCACCAGCGTGGCGCCGCGGCACTGACCTTGGTGCACGTCGAGCAGCATGGCCTGGTCTTCCGCGATGCCGACCGCAGGCTCTGCCTTGACGACCATGGCGACCACGCCGAACGTCCAGTCCTTGCCGACGCGCTTGTAGTCTTCGTTGGCATTGATGGCGTCTGCGTAGGCCGCAACCCATTCCGGAGAGGGAAACTCGTAGCTCATGGTGCGCGTACTCTATCCCGACTCCGTGCCCGTGGCAGCGCCAAGTGAGAGATGCCCGTGGCATCGTCACCCGAGGCGAGTACGCTCTCTGATTCGATGACGCAGGCCACTGTCCCCATCGTCCACGGCGGCGCGCCGCGGCTGGAAGAGCTGCTCAAGTTCGTCGACTATTCGGCCAAGCCGCGTGCGCTGATGCGTTTTCTGGACGAAGCCCCCACGCGCCTTGCCGCCATCATGCGCGCCGACGTGTGCTCGATCTATCTCCGCGAAGGCGACGGCAAGACGCTCGTGCTGCGCGGCAACGTCGGCTTCCCGGCGCAATCGCTCGGTCGCGTGCGTCTCGCCGTCGGCGAAGGAATCACCGGCAAGGTCGTCGAGGTGGCCCGCCCGATCTCGATGCCGCGCGCCAAAACCCACGAGGCGTACCGCCACTTCCAGGAGCTCGGCGAGGATCGGTTTCCGGTGTTCCTGGCGGCGCCGATACCCGGCCGCACCGGCGTGGTCGGTGCGCTGGTGGTCCAGCGCACCGACGAGCACGAATCGTGGAGCGCCGCGGACGTCGAGCGTCTCACGCTGCTCGGGGCGCTGGTCTACGCGGCCATCCGTACGTCCGAGCTGCTCGACGAGAGCCGCGATCGCAACGACAGCCGACGCGCCGGCGGCGGCACGCGCAAGGTCACGCTGGCCGGCAATCCGATCGTGTCCGGCCAGGCGCTCGGCGCCGTGGCGGCGCTGCGGCGGCCGGCTGCGCGGCCCTCGAACAAGAACCTGGAGGCCAGCGTGTCGGTGTCTGCCGCGGATTTCGATCGCGCCACCGCCGAGATCACCGCTTCGGTGCAGGGCCTGGTGCGGCGTGCCGAAGCGGCGAGCCTTGCGTCCGACGCGCTGTTTTTGCAAACCTACCTGCAGATCCTGGGCGACGGGCGCTTTCGCGAGCGCGCCATCGAGCTGCTGATGACTGGCCGCGGCATGGCGGCGTCGCTTTTGCAGGTGGCGCGCGAGGTGACCCGGCAGGGAGCAAAGGCAGGCGGCGTGCTCGAAGCGCGCGCGCGCGACGTGGAAGATCTGGTCGACTGCCTGGTGATGCGCACCGAAGGCGACAAGCGCGCCGACCTGCCGCAAAAGTCGATCCTGGTGGGTGACGAGCTCACCGTCTTCGACCTGGTGGTGTCGGCCAAGACCGCGCCCGTGGGCGTCGTCCTGTCCGAGCGCGCCGCGGGCGGGCGCTCCGCCGTGCTGGCCAAATTGCTCGACCTCCCAACGGTGGTCGACGTCGAGGGTCTCTTCAAGTGGGTCTCCGACGGCGATCTGTGTCTCGTCGACGGCGATCACGGCCTCGTCTTTCTCAACCCTTCGCGGGCCAACGTCGCCACCTTCCGGCGGTCGCGCGCGCGCGATCCAGGAGCCCCCTCGTGAGCGAACCCACCCCCAACGAGCCCGCCGCGACGAATCCGGTTGGTACGAGCAGCTCGGCCGGCGGCGACGTGCTGGCGCAGAACGAGCCCGCCATCGACGAAGAGCCGTCGATCACCGGCGTACACGGCACCATCGCGCGCTTCGACATGACCTACAACGCGGCGGCCGGCGAGGTGCTGAGCTTCGGGCCGCCCACTCGCCAGCTCGTGCCGGGATACGTGTATCTCGCACTCACCTTGGCGGTGGCCGGAACGGTGGGATCCGCCTACGTACTCGGGCCGCTCACCCGCATCGGCGTGTACGTCCTCGAAGGCGATCGCGACCGCCCCTTCCCTGCGTTCGTACTGGCGCTGCTGTTGCTGGCCAGCGGCGTCGCCACGGTGTGGCGGGCGCGCATGCGCGGCGTCATCGTCCACCCTGAAGGCATCGAGGCCCGGTACCTTCTGGCGCTCGGCGTCCCGCGCATCCGCAAGTGGACCTGGGCGCAGATCGACAGGTTCGTGCTCGACGACGAGGGTGTGATGCTGGAGTTGTGGAACGGCGAGTACGAGCGTCTGCCCGCGGTCGCCAAGCAGCCGCAGCTCGGTTCCGCGCTCGCGTCGGTGGCGGTCGCACGGAAAAAAGAGGTCACGGTGCTTCCGGCAACGCGCCGGGACCGGCAAGATGCGTAGATGTTTTCGAGAACGGCCCGGCGCGCTTTGCAGATCTTGGTCCTCGTCGGCGCATCGGCTGCCAGCGCTTGCAGCAGCGACGAGATCCCCCAAGGCTCATTTCCCCCCGGCAAGGTCGTCCACGGCGGGAGCTCGTCTTCGGGCGGCTCTTCTTCTTCGGGCGCCGCGCCAGACGCTGCGACGCCGTCGCCTTTCGTCGTCACGAACGAGACCGTGCAAGCCGGCGGCATTGCCCACGACTTCGTGCTGGTGGTGCCGCGCACGCCAAGCAAACCAAAGCTGCCGATCGTGTTCGCGTACCACGGTGACGGCGGCAGCGGCGCCGACCTCGCCCGCAGCTGGCCGATCCACGAGGTCAGCGGCAACGACGCGATTTTGGTCTATCCGAACAAGCCCGAGAGCTGGAGCGTGTTCGACCAGTCGCCGCAGAACCCCAACCTCGCTGGCTTCGACGCCATGCTCGACGCGGTGGTGAGCCAACACGGTGGCGACCGCAGCGACGTGTCGGCCACGGGCTGGAGCGCAGGCGGCTTTTTCTCGCAGATCGTCGGGTGCTGGCGCGGCGCGCAGCTGCGATCGGTCAGCGCAATGGCCGGCAGCTACCCGTACGACTCCGCCAGCACCGGCAGCGCGTGGGCGAACTCATTTCCAAAGTGCGCGGGCATGGTGCCGGTGGCTGCGCTCGTCATGCACGGCGACTCGGACGGGATCGGCAACGGGGAGCTCTCCGCGCAATACTGGACCTACATCAACAAGTGCAGCGCCGCGCCCAATGGGTGCAACCCCGACTACTCCCGGCGCACGCCCACGGCGCGCAGGCCTTGTGTCTCGCTCGACGAATCGCCGGCCGCAGCGCCGGTCACGTTCTGCAACATCCCCAACTTCGGCCACGGCATCTGGGATCAGTCGGCGGCCGCCCTCTGGGAGTTCTCGCGAGCGGTTCCAAAGTGAGCCTGCGCCCGCTCGCATGGCTGCTGGTGGCAGCCGCCGGTTGCGATGGCTCGGGCGCGGCTCCACCGAATCGCCCGCAAGTGGCCAGCACCGCTTCGGCCTCGCCTGCAGCGCCGGCCGCAGCGCCGGAGCGAATCACCGGCGAGGCCACTGCGATGGGGACCCACCTGGTGTATGCAGCCTACACCAATGCGGCCGTGAGCGCGGCGGGCGCCCGGGCTGCGTTCGAAGCCGCCACCAAGGAAATCAGCCGGGTCGAAGCGCTGATGACCACCTGGCGCGACAGCGAGCTGTCCCAGGTCAACGCGCACGCCGGCAAGGTGCCCGTGACCGTGGGCGACGAAACGCTGTTCGTGGTGAACGAGGCGCTGCGCACCAGCCAGATCTCGAAAGGCACCTTCGACATCACCTTCGAGACCCTGCACGGCCTCTGGAAGTTCGACGAAGATCTGGAGCCCATTCCGCCAAAGGCCGCCGACCTCAAAAAGCACCTGACCGCCGTCGGGTACCAGCACGTGATCGTCGACGCGGCGAGCAAGAGCATCTACCTCGATCATCCGCTCACCCGCGTGGGCCTCGGCGGCATCGCCAAGGGCTACGGCGTCGACCGCGCCGCCAAGGTGTTGCGCGAGGCCGGGCTCACTTCGTTCTACGTGCAAGCCGGCGGCGATCTGTACGCCGAGGGCAGAAAGCCCAACGGAGAGCCGTGGTCGGCCGGCATCCGTGATCCACGCGGCGACGCTTCGCAGTACTTCGCGCTGATCCCGCTCGACGACCACGCGTTCTCTACCGCCGGCGACTACGAGCGCAGCTACGTCGTCGGCGGCAAGCGGTACCACCACATCCTGGATCCGCGCACGGGCTACCCGGCCACGGCCTGCCGCAGCGTGACGGTGTGGGCCAAGACCGCGCTCCAGGCCGACGAGATCGACGACGCCGTGTTCATCCTCGGTCCGCAAGAAGGACTCGCGCTGGTCGAATCGATCGAGGGCGTGGGCGCGGTGGTCGTCGACGCGAAGAACGAGGTTTGGATCTCGAAGCGGCTGGAGCACGTGGTGCAGATCACCCGTGCCCCCACCGACGGCATCTGACCGTCGGCAACTCGATTGACCCAACGAACCGAGCCGACGAGGCCGGCTAGTACCGAGGCACTTCGGGCGCGCCCACGGCCGCGGCCTCGACCCACAGGGTGCGCGGATCGTCGGCGGCGAAGCAAAGCCACACCGCTGCGGCGGTGGTGAGCAAGTTCGCGATGGGCATGTCGAGCGCGGAGCCGCCGAGCACCAGCATGGCGAGCGGCGGCAGCACGAAAGGCGAGCGCCGGTACGGCAGCAGACACGCCAGCGCAGCGCCAGCGGTGAGGATCAGCCGCCACGACGAGACCACGAGAACCGGCGTGGTGAGCGGCGGCATCTCGTAGCTGGAGAGCGAGTGTTTGAGCATCGACAGCGCGGGCCCGGCGCTCTTGCTGGCCATCCAGACACAGAGGCCGACGGCGCCGAGCAGTCCGACGTTCGACGCCGCGCGACCGCCCTTGCCGCCGCGCGCCGCGAGCCACAGGTGCACGAGCAAGAGCAGCACGACGCCAAGCACCACCGAGGCCGAGCCGAGCACGCGCGCGACGTGCTCCGAGCGCGGCGCCGAATCGAGCGTGCCCGATCGCGCCAGGGCGTACGCGCCCGCGCGCAGCACGCCGGCCAACGCGAAGCCACCGAGCAGGAGGCCCGGCACGCGGGTAACGCGATTCTTCACGGTGCGTGCACTCGCCACGGCCAGCGTGGCCACCGCCGCGCCCGAGGCTCCCATCGCGAATGGGAAGGAGAGCGGCCGCGTGAGCCCCGAAGCCACCAGCATCGTGGCGAGCGACGCGAGGATCGCCACCAGCGCACTAAGCACCTGGAACTTGGACTTGCGAAATACCCCGACGGCCGCCTGCGCAATGAGGAACGCCGCCATGATGTAGGCCGCGAGCGCGACCACCGACGTGGCGCGCTCGAGCCACTCGACGCCGACCTGACCGAGCCTGCCGCGCGCGCCCGGCATGACGCCGACGCCGAGGATGTACGCCACGAAGCCGCTCACGGCCGTGGCGCGCAGCAGCACCGAGGCCGATTCGTTCGAGGTACCGATGGCGGGCGGAGGCAAAGCCAAGCGCGCCGAAGCTAGCACGCCGGCTTCCCTCGCTGGCGTACAACAGTTAGAGGGCGAGATGGCGCATGCCCGGGAAGTGCCGCTGGAGCCGGGTCTGATCGTCGATGTCGGACGAGAACACCGCGTCCGCGCCAAGCACGCCGTGGCCGAGCGCCTTGTGCGCGGCGCGCTGGCGCAAAGCGAAGGTAGCGGTCAACGCAGAGCAGGCGCGCATCGACTTGGAGGTCGTGCTGGGACCGTCGATGCAGGTGACCGCAAGCGATGGGCCCTATCACCGCGCGCTCGACGTCCGGCTCGCCTGACGGCGGCGCATCGCCAGCAATTGGTGTGGAGCAACCAACCGGTCCGCGTCCGTCGCCGGCTGCATCGTCGTGCGGAGACACACGGTATCAGAAAGCGCGCAGCCGCCGCTTTTCAACCGCACCGTGCCGCGCGCCTGCAGGCCCGCTGCCCTCCGTGGGCTTGGGGCCGGCCGGGGGCATTTCCGGCTCGCCGGCCTTGCCGGGAACGTTGAGCATGAAGGGCCGCGCGTTCATGGTCGAGCACGCGAACACCTCGTCGCGGTGGAACTCCCAGTGCAGATACACGTTGCCGTCGGTCGAGAGGATCGCGCCGGGCGCGGGACCGAACGGTGAGGCGCGCTCGACCGAATCGAGCGCGGCGATGTCGAACGCGGTGACGCCACTGGTACGCGTGATGCCCATCTTCACGATCTTGCCGTCCTTGGTGAGGACGATCTCGAGGTTGGTGTGCATGTTCTTGTTGTTCAGCGGATGCGTGGCGGGCAGGCCCGCGAGCGAATCCAGGAACGACTCGGCGAAGATCGGGTGGATGCGATTGTGGATGCCGTTCAGGTACGTGGCGAACGGCACGCGCGCGGCATTCAGCGCGGTCTGGTTGCCGGGCTTCACGCTGGTGACGTAGTTCTCGATGGCGCTGCGCCAGCGATCGAAGTTGGACGAGCGCCACGAGCCGCGGTGGGCGGTGAGCCGACGCTCGCCGTCGGCCGTGCGCTCTTTGCGCAGTTTGTCTTCGCCGACACTGGCGACGACGGCTTGGTGGGTCAGGTTCAGGTTGATTTGCCCGGGGCCCGGCGAGCCGCCCAGCCCGAGCCACTTGGTGGTGCTCGGGTTGTCTCGTGCTTCCACCTTGCGGCCGATCGTGCCCTGCGCGGACTTGTCCGTTTCGGCGCCGGACTTGGCCGGGCCCTTGAACGGATTGAAGCTCCACGAGCCCTTGGGCGCGTCGAGTACGGCGGCCCCCGAAGGCGCAGTGGGCGTGGGCTCTGCTGCCTTCGGAGCCTTGGCCGGCGTGGCTGCAGTGCGGCCGTCGCCACCGGCGGGAGGCGTGGCGCTGGCGGTGGCGTCCTTCGGGGCGGCCTTCGGACGGGTGGTCTTTTCGATCTCGAGGGTGGCGGCCTTTTCGCCCGGCGCGCGGTTTTTCTCGCCGGCGTGTTCGTCGCTGCTGCCGATCTTGGTCTTCTGCGCGTTGCCCACTTCGTCGGCCGGGCCCGCGTGATTTCCGGCGGGCGCAGGATGCTCGTCGTCCTCGTCTTGCGAAGTCTGCGTGGCGACCTTTTCTTCGTCGACCTTGTTGGCCTCGTCGGCGATGTGGTTCGCGTTCTTGTTGTCGTCCTGATCGGGCTTGACGTGCTGTTTCACCGCGATGCGCTGGTCTTTCTGCGGCTGCGGCGGCGGGGTTGCCGGCGCGACGGGAACGACCTTCTTTTCCTCGTCCTTCTTCGGCTCTTTGGGTTTCTCCGCCGCAGGCTTTTTCTCGTCTTTGGGCTTGTCCTGGATTGCCTTGGGCGGCTTCACCACGGCGGGTGGCGGCGCTTCTTCGTCGGGGGGCGCGGGGCTCGGCGTCTCGTCGCCGACGTCGAACTCGACGGTCTGCTCGGACTCGCGGACGCGATCTCGAACACGCGACGAGAACGAATCGAGAAAGTTGCCGTCGTCGTGCAGGACGGCAAGCTCGTAGCCGCCGCCGCCAATCATCGTGTGGAACCACGCCGCAGCGCAGATCCAGAGCACGATGGGTATGCCGACGTACTGTTTCCGCATTCCTCTGTGTCCTCGACCGTCTTCTCGACTCCGCTTCCCGAAGTCTAATCACCCTGACCCCCAGGTTCAAAGCCTGTGCTAGGAGATTGCCGTGCACAGGTACGAGATACGGGGGGCGCTGCCGAGCGATGAAGACGGCCTCCTCCAGGTCGCCACCCACCTCGACACGGTGAATCTCCCCGCCGTTCGGGAAGAGATCCAGGACATCCTGACGCAGTCGGAGCGCAGCTTTACCGGGCAAATCGAGGACACCCGGCGTCATCAGTACGTATTCGTGCTGGTCGACCGCGAGCACGAAGGGGGCACCGAAAAGATCATCGGGACCTCGATGATTCTGGCCCAGCTCGGCCGCCGCGACGCGCCGTACATCTTCGTCGACGTGCTCGAAGACGAGCGGTACTCCTCCACGCTCGACAGGCACTTCCACCACACCCTGCTCAAGGTCGGTTACTCGTACGACGGCCCGACCGAAATTGGTGGCCTGATCTTGCTGCCCGAGTACCGCCGCGAGCGGCTCGGCCAGTTCATCAGCTACGTGCGGTTCTCGTACCTGAAGATGCACCGGGGCCGCTTCCAGGACGAGATCCTGGCGGAGCTCTTGCCACCGCTCGAAGCCGACGGCACCAGCCTGCTCTGGGAAGCGATCGGCAAGCACTTCACCGGCATGACCTACCCAGAGGCGGATCTGCTCAGCAAGAAGAACAAGGAGTTCATCAAAGGGCTGTTTCCGGAAACGCCGATCCACACGTCGCTGCTTTCGCAGGAGGCGCAAGCGATCATCGGCAAGGTCGGGCCGCGCACCAAGGGCGTCGAAAAGATGCTGCGCAGGATTGGCTTCCGCTACGCCGACCGCGTCGACCCGTTCGACGGCGGCCCGCACTTCGTGGCCGACACCGACGAGATCACGCTGGTCGAGGATTGTCGCAAGGTCGTCGTGACGGGATTGAACGCAGGCGACGCGCCGGGCTCCCGAGACGACGTGCAAACGTACCGCGCGCTGTTCACGACCGAGCTCGCCGAAGCGCCGTACTTCCGCGCAGTGCTCGGCATCGCCGAGGACTCGGGCGAGCCGCCGCCGCGGCCCAGCGGTCGCGACGTGGGGCGTGGCAGCGTGCGGCAGTTGATCGCGTCGTCGGTGACGATCGACGCTGCGACGCGGCAGCACCTCGATCTGCAGGACGGCGCCACGGTGTGGATGCTGCCGGTCGACTGAGCATTCGCGAGCCTGAGCCGGCGACGTCAGCGATCCGCGCAGACCTCGACCTCGACTTCACCCTCGACCTGGTTGTCTTCGTCGAAGAAGGCGCGAATTCGCAACTTCCCCTTCTCGCCGGCCGCCGGGGCGCTCACGACCTCGACACGCCCCTCCGTGGCGACCAGGTTGTCACCCGCCGAGGGCACCAAGGTAGCGTTCTGCTGCAGGCTGAAGCTTGCCTCGAAACCATCTTTCCAGGGCACGCTGAACAGGACCATGCGCTCGGACGCGCCCCCACCGAAGCCGTCGGCGCAGGTGACGACGTCTTCGTAGACCGAGATCGAGCGTGTGCCGTCGTCGTCGAAACCAGGTTGTGCCACGGCGGAGACGGCCTTGAAGGCGGTGCCGGCGATCGTACCCGCGAGGGCGGTTTGCTTTACCGGGTCGTCGTTGTCGCCTGCGGCGGATTCGCCGCTGCACGCCGTGGTGACCATCATGACGAACGCGGCGCAGACCCAAGAACCCAGCGGGGAAGTAATCATGCGCGTTTGGACGGGACCCGGGCGCCGAGCACCCAACGCCATCGCCGGGTTTGTTTTTCCGGGAGGGCGCCAGCGCGAACATGCAGCGGAACGCTTGAGGCCCGGGGCTTCCCGTTCTAGGTTCCTTCCCCATGAGCCTTTCCGACAGCACCCGTCAGCAAATCGAGAGCGTGCTCGGCGAGCACAAGGTCGTCCTCTTCATGAAGGGCAACAAGCATTTTCCGCAGTGCGGCTTCTCCGCGCGCGTGATCAAGATGCTCAAGGAAACGGGCGCGCCCTACCACACCGTCAACGTGCTTTCGGATCCGGACATCCGCGACGGAATCAAGGAATACTCGGATTGGCCGACCATTCCGCAGCTCTACGTCGACAAGGAATTCCTCGGCGGCTGCGACATCGTCACCGAGATGTTCGAAGCCGGTGAGCTGCAGGAAAAGCTCGGCGCGCCGGCTCCGGCGCCCAGCGCCATGCCCACCGTCACCATCACCGCCGCCGCCGCCACCGCGCTCGCGGCTGCAGCCGAAGGCAACGACGTGCTGCACCTCGGCATCGACGACTCGCTCCAGTACGAGCTGTTTTTCGGCCCGGCCGAGAAAGGCGATCTCGTCGTCACCACGGGCGAGGGGGGCATGACCGTGCACTTGGATCGCGCCTCGGCGCCGCGTGCCCATGGCATCCGCATCGACTACGTAGCCGTCGACGGCAAGTCGCATGCTTTCCGCATCGACAACACGCTGAGTGAGCCGCCCAAGACGGGCGTTGCCTCACCGAACGAGATCAACGACGAGCCTGCCCGCGTGAAGAACATGCAGGTCGAAGAGCTGAAGGCGTTGCTGGCCAGCAGCGAGCCCTTCCACCTGAGCGACGTACGCACCGCCGCAGAGCGAGCCCAGGCTAGCCTCGACCCACGCGCGGTTCTGTTCGACGAGGCCCGCGCCGCCGAGCTCGGCGCACTCCCCAAGGACGCCAAGCTGGTGTTCCACTGCCACCACGGCGGCCGCAGCCGCGGCGCGGCAGAGCGCTTGGTCGCCCAAGGCTTCAAAAACGTGTTCAACGTCGAAGGCGGAATCGACGCCTGGTCCCAGCGCATCGATTCGAACGTTCCGCGTTACTAGAAGTTTTCCGTCCCTCCCCCTTCACCGCACTCCGAGGTACCGCCGTGGCCACCACCCTCTTTGACCGCCTACGTGCGGAAATGGATTCGATCTCCTCTGCGTACGATCGCGACTTCGCGGGCCAACCGCGCTCCTCGCGGGACGTCACCGCCATCGACGAGCTACTGCGCCGTACTGCCGAGGTGCTACGGCGCATCGACGAGATCCCGCAAGCCGCGCAGGGTCCCCAGCTGGCCGAGCTGCGCGCGCTGGTCGCCGGTTCCGTCGCAACCTACGAGACCGAGAAGAAAGCCATCCAGATGGCGCGCGAGCAAGGTCCCGAGTCCGCCGAGTTCGGCCGCCTCGCCAGCGTAGCCAACTTCACGTTTTCGAAGTACGGCCGGCACTTCGCCGGGCACAGCCGGCTCACCCGCGACACCGGCCTGCTCGCCGAGATGCGCGAAGATCTCAAGCAGATCAAAAAACGCATGCAGAGTGCAATGGGCAAGAAGCGCAATCCCAACTTCGAAAAAGACATCGGCGTCGTCGAGCAGAACATCACCCTCTACGACAAAGAGCTCGGCGAGATCCAGAAGGCGCAAGAAGCGCTGGCCCCGGCCGACCGCAGCGGCCTCGCCGCCGAGCTCGCCAACGCCCAGTTCTCGCTGTACCGCGCGCACTTCGCCGGCAAGAGCCGCCTCACCCGCCGTCCGCAGCTGCTTCAGCGCATGCTCGACAACCTGAAGCGAATCAAGAAGACGATGGACGCGCTGGTGGCCTCGGGCGGAGGCGGCGAGCACACGCCGAAGAACGTCGAGGTCGTGGCACAGAACCTCGCGCTCTACGAAACCGAGCTCGGCGAAGTACGCAAGGCGCGCCAGGCCACCAAGATGCCGGATCTCATGGGCTCGCTCGGCGGCAGCGCCAACGAGCTGTTCGAGGCGTACCGCGCCGCGTTCGCGGGGAAAAACCGCACCGAGGTCGACCGCGAGATGCTGGGCGGAATGTGCGAGCAGCTGTACGAGCTCCTGCGCCAGATGGCTGATTTGTCGCGCGCCGAGGAAGTCGATTCGAACGAGCGCAACATCGACATCGTGATGGACCAGCTCTCGATGTTCGAGCAGGAGTGGGAGGCCGTCTCGGCCGCGCAGAAGTCGGCGACGCCGTCCGCGGAGCTCGTCTGATGTCCGACTGCGGTCTGCCCGAAGGCGCCACCGGCGGTCAAGTCTGCGCCGCCGTGAAGGCTGCACTGGAAACAGGCATCGGCGGCTCCGAGGCCATCGTGCGCATGGGCAGCCCCGGTCACTTCGAGATCGAAGTGACCTCCGCTGCCTTCGCCGGCAAGAGCCGGCTCGAGAGCCAGCGGATGGTGCTGTCCAGCATCAAGCATCTGATGGCAGGGCAGGCCGCGCCCGTGCACGCCGTCGACAAGATGATCACCCGAACGGCGTAGTCGCGCGCGGGGATTCGCTCACTCGAGGGGAAGGAAGCCTTCGTCGTCCACGGCATCGCCTTCGAAGCGCGAGCCGTGCACCGGCGGCCGCGGCACCGGTCTCTGGCCTTCGAGGTGGAACACGATCGACTGCGCGAGTCCTTCCTGCATCTCGGCGCGCGAGATCTTCCCGGTCTTCTCGGCCGCACGGATCAAAAAATCGACGCCGCCGCGCGCCCCCGCTGCGAGCTCTCTTTTCTCTCGAGCGCGCGATCGCTTCACCGGCGACGGCAGGATCGACGTGAGAAACATGCACTCTGCAAGTTGCAGCTCCTCGGGCTCGCGGCCGAAGTAGAAGCGCGCCGCCTGGGTGATCCCGTACACGTTCGGGCCGAACTCGATCACGTTCAGATAGAGCTCCATCATCTCGCTCTTGTCGAAGGTCTGCTCCAGGTAGTCGGTGAGCACGAGCTCTTCGAGCTTGCGTGACAGGGTCTTGTCGCGCGAGAGAAACAGGTTCTTGGACAGCTGCATCGAGATGGTGCTGGCGCCCTGCCGGAACTGCCCGGCCTTCAGGTTGGCGATCAAGGCGCGCCGGATCGCCCCCTTGTTCCAGCCATGGTGGTGGAAGAAGCTGCCGTCTTCCGAGGTGAGCACGGCCACCTGCATGTACGGGCTGATGCGATCGACGGGCGTCCAGTTGCCGCTGCCCGGCCCCGTGGTCTCGTCGCGCGGCTTACCTTGCGGGTCGTAGACCGTGTGGGTGAAGACGTCTTGCAGGTGGCGCCGCGCCGCCCACTCGGGCGTTGCCTGCGAGCGGCACGTGCCCATCTGACGGACGTCGAGGCTGAGATCGTCCAGCCGCTGCGTGTCGAAGTCGAGCGCGGCGGAGAAAGCGAAGTCTCCGGCGAAGCGAAATTCGGCAAGGCGCGGCGCGAGCGCGGGCGGGACGGCCTGGTGCAAGCCTTCGCAGCCCACGTGCGCCACCTCGACGAAGCCGTGACCGAGCAGCGCATCTTGCTCGCCACCGGCCAGGGTTCCGTGGGCCTGCACGGTGAGCTCGCCGAGGCGAAACTTGACGTCTTCGACCGCCAGCTGCCGCCGCGCCGAGATCGACCCGCGCAGATCCAGACCGAACGACACGTCGTCGACCGGGGTGAGCGCCAGTCGCGGATGCTCGAGCCCGACGTGCGCCACGTCGATCGAGAGATCGACCTGCAGCGGCTCGCCGAGGATCACCTTGCCGCGGCCGCGCAGCGTGGCGGCGCTGGTGCCGTGCAAGAACATCTGGCCGTCGCGGAAGCCGAGGAGAGAGAGTGGCACCGGGCCGCCTTCGAGCGTAGCCGACGGATCGCCAGCGCCCTCTCCCAGCGGTACGTCGACATGGAACGCGAGGGACGTGCTTCCACTCGGGGCCGCTGGCGCATCGTCCGGCGCCAGCTCGACCACGAGCGCACCCGGGCGCCGCTGGAGGCGCAGCGGCGCAGGCCCGAAGCGCAGATCCCGACCGAGCTCGACACGCACGCCGGAGGCGCGGAGCAATGCATCTTCGGTGAGCCGCGCAGCGACGCGCTCGCCCAGCGCGAGCAGCCGCGCCCGCCACGCGCCGGGGCTGGGCCAGGGCAGAGCCAGGGTGACGTCCGCGCTGGGCGGAGAAGCGGGCCGCGGCGCGGCGAGTGCGGCCGGTTGGCGCAAGACGAGATCGTCGATGCGCGCCCCGCGCACCAGCCGGTCGGCGAGCTCGACGGAGAGGCCGTTGGCTTCGACCTCGATCCCGGCAAGTGCAAACTGCACGTGTTGGGCCGAAAGGATCCGCGCGCCGTCGGCCAGCAGCCGGGTCTCGGCCCCGGTCGCGCGCAGGGTCCCCGCGGCGGAGGTCCACGCGATCTCGGCGTCTGCCACCTGGACGTCGAGTACGTGGGCCGGCCCCTTCTCGGCGGCGAAAGGGCTCTGGCGAGAAAAGCGTTCGCGCAGCTCGTCGAGCTCGCCGGCAACCTGCATTTTCACGCCGCGCAGGCGCACCTGCTGCGGAGTGCCGGACCACGCCACGTCGACCTCGACGTCGTCGACCCGGGCGTCGAGCCCGACCCCCGTGTCGTCGGCCGGCGTGCGGGCGACCATGCCGGTGACGCGCACGCCGCCGAGGCGCAGCGCGACTTGCTCGCACGTGACGTCGAGACCGCGGGCCGCGCCCGCCGCGGCCAGGCGTTCCCGCACCTTCGTATCCGCGTAGGCGGATGCGCCGAACCAGCCGGCGACGGCAAACGCCAGCCCAGCCACGCCGGCGCCACCCAGCGCGAGCGCCTTGCGGCGCGAGGACCGCACCGGCCGCGTGGACTGGCGAACGCTGGCGACTGACTGCTTCATCCGCTTCCGGTCGCGAGGCTATCACAGCACCGTGGGCGATCCTGGGAACGGTGCTAGGGGCTCTTTACGGTAGGGGCCGGACGACGGCCTCGAATCGACGACGCTTGGAAAGGGTCATTCTTCATGCACGCAAAATTCTTGGGACTTGGAATCGTTTTGACGATCGCCAGCGCGGCAGGCGCCGGCTGCAGCAGCGACTCGGAGGAAACGCCCAGCAACGGCGACTCCGGGACCAACAGCAGCAGCAGCGGCGGCGGCGGCGGCGGCCGTAGGGACGCCGGCACGCCCGACGCGGGCCCCACGGTGTCGAACGACAGCTTCGAGGCGGCTACACTCCTGGCCACGGCCGAAGGCGGCCAGCTCACGTACTCGGAAGACGTCGACGCCGACAACCTACTTACCGGCACGGTCACGTCCGGCAAGGCCGGCTATTACTACGTCGATCTAGACGCCGAGTCGGTGGGCCAGCCGATGGTGTTCTTGGTCGAGGCGCGCACCAACGCCGCCGACGAGGACGACACCAAGTACGACATGCACCTGACCCTTTTCGACGAGGACCGAGCGCAAGTCGCCGCCAACGACGACGCGCTCACTGCGTTCAGCACCTACCGCGATCCGGCGCTGCGCACCGTGCCGCTTGCTGCGGGCCGCTACTACCTCAAGGTCGAACCGTTCTGCGCCGTCGCCGGCGCCGACTGCCCGGCCGGCTGGGACGCCGCCGTCACCGATCCGGACTTCCGCGTCGGCGCCGGGTACCTCAACCTCGAGGGCTACGGCCTCGACAACGACGACCAGGCCGACAAGAACGGCACCCCGGCCACGGCCGTCGAGCTCCCGCTTGCCCCCATCAAGAACAACGAGCAGGCCCTGGTCGCCTACGACACCGCCGTGTACGGCTTCTCCAGCGCGGCGAGCGATCTCGACTTTTACAAGCTCAAGGTCCCGGCCGATCTCGTCGTCACCGCTGCGCACCGCGTGTCGTTCAACGTGGTGTTCCCGGCCGCCGGCATCAAAGGCACCGGCGCCACGTCCACTGCAACGGCCGCGTGGATCGTCGACTCCACCGACCCGACCAAGAAGCTCGCCTCGGTCGATCTGAAGACCAAGCTCCTCGAAGCGAACGCGTCCGTCTTCGGCGCCGACGCGAACGTGCCGGTGGTCCAGGGCCGCGACTACTACCTGGTCGTTCAGAACGCCGACGCGACCGACGGCAACTACTACTTCGCCGCCGCCGCCGCCTACGAAGGCAACCCGCTCGAGTCCGACGCTGCTGGCTCGAACAACACGCCCGTGGGCGCCAACGTGCTCCCGGCTTCCGCCGCCAACCCGGCGGCGCCGAACGTGGTCTCGTACTTCATCGAGGGTGATCTCGGCGCGGGCCTCGGCCTCGGTGATGGCGGCGTGTCGGACGCTGGCCCCGTGGGCGGCGCCGACGTCGACTTCTTCAAGGTCGCCGTGGCCGGCAAGACCAAGATCTCGGTGTCGTGCGGCGCCCAGAGCAGCGGCTCCGGCATCCGCGGTCTCAAGGCCACCGTGCTGAACGGCGCGAGCGAGGTCACCAACGCGACCGAGAACGCCACCACCGGCCTGGCGATCCAGCAGTTTGCCATTCCGGCGGGCGCCACCGACCTGCTCGTCAAGCTCGAAGCCACCGCCGCGCAGGCCGCCGACGTCACCGGCGCTTTCTACCGCTGCGGCATCCGCTTCGACTGATCGCCGGCCCTCCGGGTCATGAAAAGGCCGTCCTGCACAGCGCGGGGCGGCCTCTTTACCTTTAGCCGTGAGGCCAGCACGCCACCTCCACGGCGACGGAGCGTGAGGCGCCCGCCCTCGCCAACCCTTAGCCGCTGCGCGTGCTTTGCAAAGACTGAGCTACTTCGGGGTCGACACCGTACGGGCCAGCCGAAAGCCCTCGCCAGCTCCCCAGGTTCGCGGATCGGCCACGAATTGCTGATCGAACTGCGCTGCCGCTCGGAGCGCATACGGGTCGGAAAACCAGTTCGCTCCGCGGAAGAGTCGCGGGTGGAGAGCTCGCATCCCGACTTCGCGCTCTACGGCCAGCGGTGGGTCCACCACATCGCTCGGGCCGTAGCCGCTTGCTCCTTCGTCCGCCACCGCTTCCGACGCATTGCCCAGCAAATCGTAAAGACCCCAC
>JAYUXI010000559.1:0-7309 GCA_043753085.1 Myxococcales bacterium
CGTCATCGTAGCGGCGTCGGCCGTGCTGTACGTCTTGCTCAACATCCCCGTCCGCCGCGAAGAGTACGCCGGCGAGCCGCTCATCGAGCGCAGCGTGGCGGCCCAGATCGGCAAGGGGCTCGAGCCCGTCACCGGGCTGGCCGGTTTCGACTGGCGCATCAACGTGGGTCTGATCGGCTCGTTCGGTGCGCGCGAGCTGATGGTGGGAACCATGGGCGTGATCATGGGCGTCGAAAAAGCGGACGACGATCCGGCGCCGCTCGCCAAACGCATGCGCGACGCCACGCGGAACGACGGCACGCCGCTGTACACCGTGGCTTCGGCGTCGGCGCTGCTGGCCTTCTTCGTCCTGGCGTGTCAGTGCACGAGCACGGTGGCCGCCCTGCGCCGCGAGACGAAGACGCTGAAATGGCCGCTGTTCGTGCTCGCATACACGTACACGGCGGCGTTCGTCGCGGCGGTGATCACGTATCGCGTGGTGCTCTCGTTGTCCTGACGGGTATCCTGCAGCTACCTCCGTGCGGACCGGCCTGCGCCTGCAAATCCTCGCTGCGATCGCGCTCCTGCTCGCGGCCGCGTTCGTGCCGCTCTGGCGCGCGATCACCGGCGTCACCGAACAAGCGCTCGTGGCGGAAGTGGCGGCGCGCGAGCGCGAGGTCGCCGAGCTCTACGCCGACGCGGCCGCGACGAACCTGCGCCTGGACCTGGCTCGCGGTCGGCTCCGCCGCGGCCGTTCCGCCTGCCTGGTCGACGCCAGCGGCGCCGTGCTCGATTCCGTCGGCAACGCGAGGTGCGAATCGGACGGCGCCACCGTGGTCCAGCGCCCGGGCTTCACCGTGCGCACGTGGGATCTGCGCGATGCCGCCACGGCGCGGGCGCGGTCGGTCACCC
Organism: Myxococcales bacterium; assembly: GCA_043753085.1. Classification (GTDB taxonomy): domain Bacteria; phylum Myxococcota_A; class Polyangia; order Polyangiales; family Polyangiaceae; genus JAYUXI01. The sequence goes on from JAYUXI010000559.1 coordinate 892, forward strand.
GGCTCACCCTGCTCTACATGGTGCTGTTCGCGGCGGCGCTGCTCGCCTTTGCGTTTGCTGCGATCACGTGGCTGGTGGTGCGACCGATCGAGGCCTTGGCGCAGGCGGCGCAGCGAGTGAAGCGCGGGACCGAGAGCTTCGTGGTGCCGTCGGCGCGCGCGCTGGAGCTCGCCGATCTGGCCGAGCACCTGCGGTCGATGACCGAGTCGCTGCGCGACAACGAGCACCAGCTGGCCGACAAGGTGACCGAGCTCACGCGCACCGCCGGCCATCTCACCACCGCCCGGCACGAGCTGGCCGAGGGCGAACGTCTCGCCAGCGTGGGACGGCTGGCGGCGGGTGTGGCGCACGAGATCGGCAATCCGCTCACGGCGATCTTCGGGCTGTCGGATCTGCTCGTGGACGGTGGCCTTTCGGAAGCGCAGGTGCAGGACTTTGCCAGCCGCATCCGCAAGGAGAGCGAGCGCGCGCACACCACCATTCGCGATCTACTGGACTTTGCGCGTTCGCATCCGGACGCCGCCGGCGAAGAGTCGACGCGGCATGCGGAGGCCAAGACCATCTTGTCCGAGGTGGTGGCCACCGTGGTTGGATTGCTGGCGCCGCAGCGCGGCTTCCGAAACATCGTCGTCCACACCGACGTGACCGCCGCGCTGCGCGTGCGCATGGTCGAAGCGCGCCTGACGCAGGTGCTGGTGAATCTGGCGCTGAACGCGCAGGACGCAATCGTGCACGCCGCCGCTACGCCCGAAGATGCGCGCGGCACGCTGTGGTTCCGGGCGGCCACCGACGGTGACGTTTGCATCATGCACGTAGAAGACGACGGTCCCGGCGTGGACCAGGCCGTGCGCGCCAAGCTGTTCGAGCCGTTCGTGACCACCAAGGAGCCGGGTCGGGGCACGGGCCTTGGCCTGGCTGTGTGCCGTAGCCTCGTGGAGGCCGCGGGAGGCACCTTGCGACTGGAAGAGCGCGACGGCCGCGGCGCGCGATTTCGCCTGGAGCTGCCGCTGGCCTGAGCGGACCGTTGCGGTTGGGCGACCTGCGGCTACAGCCACCGTTCGCGGCGGTACCAGGCGAAGGCTTCGCGAACGCCGCGCTCCAGCGGAAACTCGCTCTTCCAGCCGGTGGCCCGCTGCAGCGCGGACGAGTCGCAGGTCCACGCCTCCTGCGCGCCCATCTTGGCTTTCTGCTTGTTGAAGAGGCGCGGCTTCCCGTCGAAGCGGGTGGCCGCCTCGCCGAAGAACGCGGCGACCGACACGAGGCGCTCCGGCAAGTCGAGCTCGAGGACCTTGCGTTCGGCGGCGCCGACGATCGCCTTCTGGAACGTCTCCCACGTGATGGGCACCTCGTCCGACACGAAGAAGCCCTTTTTTACGGCGCCGGGATGCGCGGCAGCGAGCAGCGTAGCGGCCACGAAGTCGTCGACGTAGATGCTGGAAAACCAGCGCTTGCGGTTGCCGAAGTACACGTTGCGGCCCTTGCTGACTTCCTTGAACAGCTCGAAGTAGTCGACGTCGCCAGGCCCGTACACGCCTCCGGGACGCAGAATCGTCCACGGCACCTTGCTGCCCTCGACGGCGCGCTCGGCTTCGAGCTTGCTCTCGCCGTAGAACTCGATGGGCCGGCGCGGGTCGGACTCGACGTGAGGACGGCTGGGCGCGGAGGGGCCGTACGCGGTGAGCGAGGACACGTGCACGAAGCGCTTCACGTCGGGATGGGAGCCGGCGAGCGCATCGAGCAAGTTTTCGGTGGGCATCACGTTGGCGCGCCGAAAGTCGTTGTATGTTACACCTTTGGTGACGCCGGCGACGTGGAACACGTAGTCGGGTTTTTCGGCGGCCAGCAGCTCGCCCAGGGCCGCGCGATTTTGGTAGTCGGCCTCGACCGAGCGGCCCTGCTTGCTCGCTGGCGAGCCTTTGCGGCGGATTGCCAGCACGTCGAGCCCACGTTCGAGCAGCGCATCACGCAAGCGGCCGCCGATGAACCCACTGGCGCCAGTGACGAGCGCTTTGCCTGCGAGTGGAGGAGATGTCTCGGCCATGCGCCGCCTCTAGCATGATCGGGCCGTGCCGATGGCGCCCTCGGCCTTGCTGGCCAAAGACGCACGTGAGCGCCGCGCCGTCGCGCTCTGCCGTTTCCGTTGCGCCCCGGGCGACGCTCGCCATAGGCTCCTGCGCCATGATCCGGTGCACCTCACTCTTGCTTTCTGCTGGCGCTCTTGTCGCCGTGGCGTGCACCAAACCCGCGGAGCTCACACCCGACGCCAGTGCTCCCGCCGCGATCACCTGCGGCGCCGGAACCCACCTGGTCGACGGCGTCTGCGCAGCCGACGTGCTGCCCGGGGCCGACGCCGCCGAGCCGGACGAGGAAGACGACGCCGAAGCGCCGCCGCCTCCGCCCGGCAAGTGCCCGGCCGCGGGCAACGTGGAAGGCCTGTATGCGATGGACTGGTCGAAGCAGTTTCCGCTCTCGGTCGATGTGGCGGTGCGCGCCAAGGCGATCGCCGGCCTGGCCGCAGAGACCAAAGCGCTCGGCACCGAGCTCGAACTCGAGCTGCGGACCGCATGCACGAAGCTCGCCGCCGAGCTCGGCACGAAGGGCACGTTCACCTCGGCTGATCTCGCGTGCAGCGCCGCCACCACTGCGCTCACGCAGCTGCGTGCCAAGCTGGCGCCGGCCAAGATCCGCATCGAGGTTCATGCGCCCGTGTGCACCACGCCGCTCGAGTCGTTCGGCAGCTGCGTGACCAAGTGCGATGCCGCGCTCGACGCTTCTGCGCCCGAAACGACCTGCCAGGGTCACGCGCCGGTGGGCAAGTGCACGGGGATCTGCGAAGGCGCGTGCGAGCCGCAGGCCGGCAAATGCAGCGGCACCTGCACCGGCCATTGCGACTCGGGCTTCCATGGCAGTTGCAAAGGCAGTTGCAAGGGCTCGTGCGACGGCAAGGATCTGAAGGGCAAAGGCGAGTGCACGGGTACCTGCGACGGTACGTGCGAAGGCGACGCCCGCGGTGAGTGCAAGGGCGCCTGCCAGGGCGGCTGCACCACCCACGCGGAGGTGTGCGCAGGCACGTGTCTCGGCGCGTGCTCGGTCGACGTGAAAGATGCAAAATGCACGGGACTGTTCAAGGCGACCGGCGCCCCAGACGAGTGCCGCGCCTACTGCGAGACGCGCATGGGCCGCCGTGCCGCCTGTGGCCCGGCGCCGGTGTCGGTGTCGGTCACGGGCGCCAAGGACGCAACGGCCGCGAAGACGTTCGAGGCGGCCTTGGAGCACCATCTGGGCGCGGTCGCGCGCATCGGCCTCGGCCTCGCCCCACGCATCCAGGCGGCGCAGAACAACGCCAAGCGGGTCACCACCGGCGTCAAATCGGTGACCAACGCGTCCGACTCCGAGGAGATCCGCGCGGTCACGCCCTGCCTCAGCGGTTTCGTCGGACCGGCCACCGAAGGCTCACTGGCGCTGAAGAGCACGGCGGCCGCGGCGGCGGCACTGCTGGCCGCGGCGAAGTAACTACGAGGCCAGCGCCGCGGCGGGTCGGGCAGCGGCCGGCGCGTGCTTCCCGTGCGCAATCAAGATGCCGATCATGGGCAGCGCGGCGAGTGCGGCCACCGGAAGGATCGGCTGCGCCACCACGCCGGCGAGCTCACCGACTGCAATCAGCGCTGCCACGGCGATGCGGATCTTGGCGTAGGCCAGAAGCGCACGGCCCCGCAGCCACGGCAGCGCCAGATCGGTGGGCCAAAGCAGGGCCAGCACCCAGTTGTGCGAAAGCTCCGGCCAGACCGAGACGGCCGCCAACGCATCGAGGACGAGGGCGGGCAGACCCAGCGCGAGTCCGATCCCGAACCGTGCACCATGCAGGCGATGCATGCGCACGCCGATTGCATACAGGACCACGGCCAGCACGAAGAGGACGCCGCGGCCGATCGAAGGGCTGGTGGGCAGCGGATGGTCGACCCGGGCGGCGACCGACTCGACGGGTGCCCCGAGGTACGTGGCGACGCCGTCGCGGAGCTGGTCGGGCTGGTACATGGTTTCCCATGCGTTCGGCTTGGCCTCGGCCGGGGTGCCCGCGACGAGCTCGGCGATCACCAGCTCGCCGAGGTGGCCGCTGAGCCCGGCCTCGAATTGATCCCGGTAGCGCGCGAGATCCGGGTTGGGCTCGCGCGGGTGGGCCTCGGCTTCGCGGCGCAGCGAGCCGTTCGACGCCGCTTCGATCAGATCGCGCGGGTGCGACGCGCAGTTGGAGAGCCGCGGGTGATACGCGTACGACCAGCCTGTTTCGACCCGCTGCTGCAGCGTGTGCGCGAGCTCGTCGGCCGCAGCTGGTTCGAGCGGGAGCATCTGCCGGTCGATCGAGCGGCCCTCTCCGCGAAACGTGTCGAGCGCGATGCGTTCGGGCACCGCCGTGGCCACGAACATGGGCCGGCCGCGCAAGGTGCCCCACGCCAGATCGGCTACGCCGGTGGCGTTGGAGACTCCGAAGTCGGTGCAGGTTCCGCTCTCTGCCGCCGTCGAATCCGTGTCCTGCACGCAGAGGAGCGTGTGGCCATACCGCTCGAACAGCGGCGTGCCTTGCCCGATCGTGTACAGCACCACCCGTCGCATGGCGCGCCTTGTAGTCGAGCGCTAGCGCCGGCGGGTCTTTTTGTCCGAGACCTCGTCTTCGGCGAGCTCCTCGGCGTCTTCGCCTGCGGCGACCCGAAGGCGCGCCGCAGGCGACTGGGCGGCGGCGCTGGCGGATGATTTGTCCTGCGGCTCGGCGGTGTTGTCGATCTCGAAAAAGGCGCCGAGCAGCGCCGAGATGGGCGGCAGCGCCGCGTACGGAACGGCGCCGAGCGAGCCGGCGGCGCCCGCGCTCAGGAAGCCGAGATCGACGTCGACTCTGACCCACTTGCGCATCACGAACATGAGGCCCGCGGCGATCAAGGCACCGAAGAACGCCTTGAGGCCAGCTTCGATCTTGCCGGTGGCCGACCAGATCGGCTTGCCGGTGACGAGGCCGACCAGCATGCCGGTGGCCGCGGCGGCGACGTAGGCGGCGATGGCGCCGAACGAGCCGACGAACGCGATGCCGAGCCCGTGGGTGAGCGCGGCGGCAACGGCCAGACCGACGAGCAGGCCCAGGAACAATCCGATCGCGAGTCGCTTCACCATGCCTGCCCAGCCTACTCCCGGCGCGAGGTTCGTCCCACAAGAACGCACCACGAGCGCGAGCTCTTCCCGCCGTTCTCATGCACCGCGCGCGGTCTTCGCGTGATAAGCGCGGCACAAGCCGTGCGCCACTTTCTGTCTACGCTCGATTGGACCCGGGCAGAGCTCGAGCAGTTGCTCGCGTCCGCAGCCATCCACAAGGCGGCGCGCAAATCGCGTCGGGATCTGGCCGGCAGGACCATCGCGCTGGTCTTCTTCAACCCGTCGCTGCGCACCCGCACGTCGTTCGAGATCGGCGCCTTCGAGCTCGGCGCGCACGCGGTGGTGCTGGAGCCCGGCAAGGGCGCCTGGCCGATCGAGTTCGAAGACGGTGTGGTGATGGACGGCGAAGCCGAAGAGCACGTGGCGGAAGTCGCGCGGGTGCTGTCTCGCTATTGCGACGTCATCTGCGTGCGCGCGTTCCCCAAGTTCGTCGACTGGAGCATCGACCGGCAGGACCGGGTCATCGAGTCCTTCGCCGCGCATGCCACCGTGCCGGTGCTCAACATGGAAACCATCACGCATCCGTGCCAGGAGCTCGCGCTGCTGCTCACGCTGCGGGAGCGACTCGGCACGTTCGAGAAGAAGAAGCTGCTGCTCACGTGGACCTATCACCCGAAGCCGCTCAACACGGCCGTGGCGAACTCCGCGCTGATCGCCGCCACGAAGATGGGCTTCGACGTCACGCTGCTCTGCCCCACGCCCGACTACTTGCTCGACGAAAGATACATGCACGCTGCAACAGAATATGCGGCCGCGGCCGGATCTCGGCTCACCGTCTCGCACGACATCGAGAGCGCCTACCGCGACGCCGACGTCGTGTACGCGAAGAGCTGGGGCGCGCTGCCGTACTTCGGCAAGTGGGAAGGCGAGCGCGCCGTGCGCGAGGCGAGCAAGCATTTCATCGTCGACGGCGTGAAGATGGCGCTCACGCGCGACGCGTACTTCAGCCACTGCTTGCCGCTGCGGCGCAACGTGAAAGCCACCGACGAAGTGGTCAGCGGCCCGCGGTCGCTGGTGATCGAAGAAGCCGAAAACCGACTGCACGTGCAGAAGGCGATTCTCTGCAAGCTCCTGGAAGGAACGAACTGATGGCAACGGTGATCCTGGCGTATTCGGGCGGACTCGACACCAGCTTTTGCATTCCGTGGCTGCGCGAGAAAGGCCACGACGTGATCACGCTCTTCGTCGACACCGGCGGCGTGTCGGCCGACACGCGCGA
>JAYUXI010000560.1:0-7307 GCA_043753085.1 Myxococcales bacterium
CCCGAGCCCTTGCCGGCCACGTTGAAGGAAAAGTGTGATGCCTGCAGCCCTTCCCGCTGTGACATCGGCTCGGCGGCGAACCGTTCGCGGATTCGGTTCCACGCTTTGGTGTAGGTTGCAGCATTGCCGCGGGCGGTGCGGCCGAGCGGCGCTTGGTCCACCAGGACGACTTCCTTCACCTGCGCGAGACCCGCGTCGGGCACGAGCACGCCGGCCTCGACCGGGGCCACGAGCACGCTGGTGTCGCCGGTGTGGCGTGCCAGCAGCGGATACAGCACCCGCGCCGCCAAGGTGCTCTTTCCCGAGCCGCTGGCGCCGACGATGGCAACCAGCTGTCCCAGCGGCACGGCGATGCGGTCGATTCGCAGGTTGTGCAAGCTGACGCCCGTGACGGTGACGTGCGCCGTGGCCGGTTCGCGTGCCGGTCGCGCTTTGGCCTTTCGCGCCCGGCGCCGGCCGGGCGGTCCGATCGACACGATGGCGCCGCCGCCCGCGCCGGCTCCCGGGCCCATTTCTACCACGCGGTCGGCGCGCTCCACGATGCGCGAGTCGTGCTCGATCACCACCACCGTGTTGCCCGCATCGGCGAGCTCGCGCACGATGCCCGACAGCTTGGCGACGTCTTCCGGGTGCAGGCCCACGGTGGGCTCGTCGAGAACGAACAGGGCCTGCGTGAGCTGGCTGGCAAGCGCGGTGGTGAGCGATGCCCGCTGCACCTCGCCGCCTGACAACGTGCGCGCCTGCCGGTCAAGCGTGAGGTAGCCGAGTCCCACGCGATCGAGCATCGAGAGGCGCTGCGAGAGCTCGTCCACGATGCGTGAGCCCTGCGGATCGTGCGGCGCGAGGGCAAGCACGCGCGCGTGCGCTTGCTGCACGTCGAGTTTGTGCCAGCCGGGCAAGTCCAGATCGCCGACCCGATAGCGCCGCGCCTTGTCGTTGAGTCGGCCACCCCCGCACGCCGGGCACGGCACGAACTCGCGGTAGCGCGCCAGCAGGACGCGGACGTGCATCTTGTACGTCTTGGTCTCGAGCCACTTGAACCAGGCGCGCACGCCGGGATAGCGGCCTTCCCAGACCATCTCGCCGCTGGCGGCGCCGTCGCCTTCGATCACCATGCGGCGCTGTTCGACGGAGAGCTGCTCCCACGGCACGTCGAGTGGGATCATCGCCTTCTTCGCAAAGGTGCCGAGCGCGCCGCGTTCCCATTCGGACGACTTGCCGGACCACGGGCGGATGGCGCCCTTGGCGAGCGTTTTCTTGCCGTCGGGGATTACCTTGGCCCAGTCCACGTCGATGAGCCGACCGAAGCCGCGACACGCCGGGCACGCGCCGAGCGGCGAGTTGTACGAGAACAAGCCTGGGCGCGGCGGATCGAACGCCTGGCCGCAGCCGGGGCACGCGAGACCGCGGCGCGCCAAGAACTCCGAGCCGCCGAGGTCTACCGTGGCGAGACCCGCGCCGTGCTCCCAGGCCGACTCGAAAGCCGCCACGATGCGCGAGCGGTTGCTGGCAGTCAGCTGCACGCGGTCGGCAACGACGCGGAGCGATGCGCCGAAGTCGCTGGGCCGCACGTCGTCGAGGTCGACCGCCTTGCCAGAGACGAACAGCCGCCGGAAGCCACTTCGAGCGAGCTTCTCGCGGGCTTCGAGGAAAGCCTCGATGGGGCTGTCGGCGTCCGGGCGAAGCGCGTACCCGAAGGTGAATACGCCGCGAGTACTTGCAGTCTGCAACAAGCGGTCGGCCGCCATGCCGGCGGTGACCCACTCGGCCAGACGCTCGCACTTCGGGCACACCGGCAGCGCTTCTTTGGCGAAGAGTGCGGCCAGGTAAGCTTCCAGATCGGCCAGGGTGGCGAGCGTCGAGCGCGACGACTTGACCTGTACCCGGCGGTCCACCGCGACGCCCGCAGCGATCGGCGCAAGCGAGTCGATCGGCGGGCGGGGCAGGCGCTCCAGAAACTGCCGCGCGTACGGACTGAAGCTCTCGACGAAGCGGCGCTGGCCCTCGGCATAGAGCGTGTCGATGGCGAGCGACGACTTGCCGGAGCCACTGGGGCCGACCAAGGCCACGAGCTCGCCGGGGGCAAGCTCCAGGTCGACGCTTTTCAAATTGTGGGTGCGCGCTCCGCGCAAGACGATGGGAAGCATGTTCAGCGCGTGGGCATTGCGATCCGGAACGTGGTGCCGCTGCGGTCGGAGAGCAAGGTGAGCCGCCCACCGTGGGCCTCGGCGATGCGCCTTGCCAGGGCCAAGCCGAGGCCGATGCCCCCGGCACGGGCCGTGACGAACGGCTCGAACAAGCGCTCTCGAAGCGCGGCCGGTACGCCCGGTCCGTCGTCTTCGACTTCGACCCAGATCTCATCGTTCGCAGGCAGCACCCGCGTGACGATGCGCGCACCGGCCGGGCCGGCCACCGCCGCCGCATTGGCGTACAGCGCGTGCAGCGCCCGCGGGAAAAGCGAGCCGTGAACCCACAGCGCTTCGGCGGACACGTGATCTTCGAAGGTCGCTGTCGTGTCGAGCGTGGCACGGGCGGCTGCGAGCACGTCTGCCGTGCGCATGGGCTCACGCTCCACGGGGGCACCACTCGCCAGGAACATCACGTCCTCCACGAGGCGCTGCCCAAGCTCCGCGTTCTTGGTGATGCGGGCAAGCAGGCGCGGGCTGTCGGCCGGGTTGCATGCCGCCGCGTGGGCGCTGACGGCAATCGTGGCGAGCACGTTGCGAAGCTCGTGCGCGAGCTCCGCGGACGACTGGCCGAGCGAAACGAGACGATGCACTTCCGAGTCGGCCATGAGCCCGCGGAACGTACCGCGTCCGCGGCGCAACGGGGTTGCGTTTGTGAGGGCAAGGCGCATCCTGCGCCACGAGAAAACGCGGGCGGCATGGGTTGGCTGTCGCGCCATCCGCTGGTCGACCGCGGGATCGTGCAGCCTCCCGACGGGATCCACCCGGGCTGGGTGGTCGAGGTGCAGATGCCCACCTCACCTTGCAGCGGATCGGCGTGCACCTGCGCTCGCTCTTCGACGGCGAAGGCATCGACGGTGCGGCCGTGCGCTGGCTGGAAGACCGCGGCTACGAGAATGCACTCCACACGTTTCGGCCGGGGCAGTTCACGTGGGCCGCTCGGTTGGTCAAACCTACGCTCTGGCCGCTGCGGCCAGCTCGAACGCACCGTTGCGGGTGAGGGTGCCGCGCCGGTCGACCTTCTTGCTGATCCACAGCTGGCCCACGCCGCGCGCTCGCTCCTCGACGTACGGCCGGGGGCCGATGATGGCGCCGCCTCCACCGATCTCGCCGATCTTTCCCGCCAGCAGCCCGTCCGCAGGCCGGAAGCTCTGAGCTGGCGCACAGCCGAGCGCGAGCATGAGCAGCAAGAGCCCAGCATACGCATGCAGGTCAGGCATGATTGGCACGTCGGCGCCTGCCAGGCCAGGCCCTCGCGCTCGGTGCGGTGGCCGAGAAACCGGCAATGAACGCTCGACGCGTGCGCAGGGCCGCGCGTAGACTTGCAGCGAGAAAACACTGTCGATGGCCGTGGCACACAACGAATCCCGAATTCCTGCCGGTACCATCTTGGTGGGCAAATATCGTGTTCTGCGCGAGATCGGCCGAGGTGGAATGGCGGCCGTCTACGAGGCCGAGCACCTGTCGTTGCGCAAGAACGTCGCGGTCAAGGTGCTTGCCGCCGAGCTCACTGCGTCCAAGATCGTCAGCGAGCGTTTCTTTCGCGAAGCGCGCGCTGCCGCCAGCGTGAGAAGCCCGCACATCGTCGACGTGTACGACTCCGGTCGTCTGGAGGACGGCCGGCCCTTCATCGTGATGGAGATGCTGGAAGGCGAGTCGCTCTACGATCGCATGGCGCGCGATCGCCTCATCAGCTTGCCCGATACGGTGAAAATCGTCACCGACTGCGCCAAAGGGCTCCTCAAAGCGCACTCGGCCAGCATCGTCCACCGCGACCTGAAGCCGGAGAACATCTTCATCGTCCGCGGCGAAGACGGACAAGAACTGTGCAAGCTCCTCGACTTCGGCCTGGCCAAGTTCTACTCGCCGCTCGTCGGCGACGAAAAACAAAACCGACTCACGCGCGAAGGCGCGGTGTTCGGCACGCCGGCGTACATGTCGCCGGAGCAGGTCAACGGGCAGGGCAACGTCGATCACCGTTCGGACCTCTGGGCACTTGGCTGCATGGCGTACGAGTGCCTTACCGGGCGCCCGGTGTGGAACATGGACCAAGGCGTGGCAATGACGTTCGCGGCCATCGCCACCGAGCCGCTGCCGATTCCGTCGCACATGAATCCGCAGATCCCGATCACGTTCGATCTGTGGTTCAAGCGTGCGCTCGAGCGCGATCCCGAGAAGCGTTTCCAGAACGCCATGGAGCTGTCCGATGCACTACACCATGCCGTGTACTCTGCAAACGACACCGACGCGTACCCCAGCCTGCCGGAGTTTCAGGTCAACGCCGAGACCGACCCGGGGATGCCGCTCTCGCTCGACTCGGCCGGCCGCATCGTTTCCGAGCGCGGCATTCCTGCGTTTGGCTCCTCCGCCTCGGGCGCGCTCGACCCCGCGTCCTCGCGCCCTTCCGGCCCGCGGCTTGGTCAGGAAGACAGCAGTCTGCGCGCGCTGCCCGCGCCGCTCGGCAGCACCCGCGACTTCGCAGTCCAGGAGCCACCGCGCACACCCGCGCGGGTGTCTACCGTGCGCTACGCGGCGGGCGGCGCGGTGCTGGCGGCTTCGGCTGCCGTCCTTGCTGTACTCTACACTCGTCAGCTCGCGCCGCAGCTGGCCGTTCCGGTCATCGAAGCCCCGGCGCTGGCGCCGGTCGCCAGTGGCAACGGCGCTTCGGCGCGGCCTGGCGCCTTGGTCGTCGGGCCCCCGTGGACCGCGATGCTCGCCGAAGGCCAGCGCCTGCTGGCCAACGAAGACCTCTCCGGCGCTCAGAGAAAATTCCGCGAGGCGGAGCTCGCTGGCGCCGGAAACGTCGGCAAGGCTTTTTTGGCGCACTCCAAGGTGGCCGCCGAAGGACGCGGCTCGTGCCGGCTGAAGGCTATCTCGCGTCCCCGCTACGGACTCACTGGCAACGCGGGTCGGCCGGCCGTCGCGCTCTCGAAAAAGGGCGCCATCATGGTCTGGACCGACGACCACGAGCAGCAAGGCCGCGAGCACGCGTACTCGGTCCTGCTCGACGAGAACGGCGTCGCCTTGGCGGACGCGCTGGACGTCACGCCGGAGGCTACGCAGGTGATGCGACCCGTCGTGCTCACGGTCGACGAAAAGTTCGCCTTGTTCTACTGGGACCGCGCTGGTCGCGAAGCGGGTGTGCGCGGCCGCTTGCTCGACGAAGACGGCGGTATTGCCGGAGACGGCGTGTCCATCGCCGCGCCGCGGCCCGGCCAGTTCTGGGCCGCCTTCGCACCCATCGCCGGCGGCTACGTGGCCGCCTGGCAAGACGACCGCGACGGCAGCGACGACCTGTTTCTGCGCCGCATCAGCGTCAACCTCGACACGCAAGGCCCCGAGGTTCGCGTCACCGACTTCACCGGGCCCGGCGGTCGCGCACCGTCGGTCAAGACTCCAGCGCTCGCCGTCACCGGCACGCAGATCCTCACCGCCTTCCGTCTCGACCGTGGCGAGCAGCGCGACATCGAACGCGCGCGCCTCGCCATCAGCGATCTCGACAAGGCGGGCCTTCCCGAGGCCACGCAGGGCAACCGGCCCGAGCGCTCGCTGGGCGACGTGCGCTCGATCGTGCGCGCCGACAAGGCGGTCGACGCCCCGAGCATCGCCTGCGGCCGCGACGGTTGCTTCGTCGCCTGGTACGAAGACCCTGCGGGCGTTTCCATAGCCTTCCTCGAGCCCAAGGACAGCAAGCGTCTCTGGTACAAGAACGTCAGCGCCAAAGGGATCCGTCCGTCCATCGCCACTGGTCGCGAGGGCGACGTGATCCTGTCGTATTACGAAGCGGGCAAGCTGAAGATCTCCCAGCTGTCGCGCGTGGGCGCCGGCCCGGCCACGGTACTGGCCAAGGCCACCGCCGCAGACGCGCCGAGGCCCACGCTGGTTGCTGGCCGCACGCCGGGCGAATGGTACGTGGCCTGGCTCGACAGCGAGTACGGTCACCTCGAGCCGTACATGGTTCGTTTGCTGTGCCCACGCTGAACCGTGGCCATTCCCGCCCACGCTGACCCGACCGCACCGGAGTCGCGCAAGAGCGCGCTCGTCGGCCTGGGCGTGGGTTGTCTCGTCACGGCGCTCCTCGCCGTGTTGCCGCGAATCTTGCCGGATCGCTACGGCGCGACCGCCATCGGCGGACTGTTCCTCGCGGCCACCTGGCTGCTCGTGTGGCGCAAGGACGACGCCACCTTGTGCGAGCACGGGCTCGAGCTCGGCGGCCTGGTGGTGCCAGGCACCCGCGTGCGGCAGATCGCGCTTCGCGGCGCGCGCGCCGCTGTCTTTGCGCTGGTGTGCGCCGCGGTCGTCTTCGTGCCGTTCGCGATCGGCTTCACGTTTTGGTTCAAGCCGAAAGGCCACTACACGTTCCCGTTCACGGCGCTCGCGCTGGGCAAGGAGCTCGCGCTGCAGGTGGCGCTGGTGGCGTTTCCGGAAGAGGCGTTCTACCGCGGCTTTCTGCAGACCAGCCTGTCGCGCGCCGAGGGGCCGCGGGTGCGGGTGCTCGGCGCACGGGTCGGCGCATCCTTGCTCGTAACCAGCTTGCTGTTCGCCATCGGTCACTTCGCCACCATTCCGGTGCCCACGCGCTTGGCGGTGTTCTTCCCGTCGCTGCTGTTCGGATGGCTCCGCGTGCGCACCGGCGGCATCGGCGCCGCCGTGCTTTTGCATGCGCTCTGCAACGTATTTTCCGAGAGTCTGGGACGCGGCTACGGCCTCTACTGATGGCGTTCTCTGCTAAGCAACCGGCATGACCGTTTCGCAGCTTGCCGTGCCCGACTTCGTTGCCGAGCAGCTCGTCCGGTTGGCTCTGGTCGAAGATCTCGGCGCGGGAGACGTCACGACGGACGCGTGCGTCTTGCCGGACGCTCGCGCCGTGGCCCACGCCCGCGCCCGCACGCCGCTGGTGGTCTCCGGGATCGAGCTCGCGCATGCCGCGTTTCGCCTGGTCGACCCGGACGTCGAGTTCGAGATCGTCAGTCCGAACGGCAGCAGCGTCGACCCCGGCGAAGACCTGTTCGTGGTCCGCGGCAACGCGCGCGCCATTCTCAACGCCGAACGGGTGGCGCTCAACTTCGTGCAGCGCACCTGCGGCATCGCCACCATTACCCGACTGTTCGTCGAGGCGCG
>JAYUXI010000561.1:0-2968 GCA_043753085.1 Myxococcales bacterium
TCGTAGTCGAACGCCAGCAAGGTGCGGCTGCCGACGCCACCAAGGCACGCGGCCCAGGTGGGATCGCTCTCGGCAGCGTGGGGATCTAGCTCGCGCGGCGCTGCTGCTTCGGGCATCTCGGGGACTTTCTTTCGTGGCGAGGACTTCGTCGGGAACGGACGGAACCATATCGTCCGCTGGGTCAGGAGTCTTCGGGCATGGACGGGTTCGGCGAAACGGCCGCGCGCGGGCGAATCCACACCGCGCGCAGGATCCACGCTTCAGCCCTGGCGAGCGCCGATGGCCGCTGGAGCTCGGCGCCGCCACGCTCACAGCGCCGCGGCGAGCATCACGTTCCACAGGTCTTCCAGCCCTTCCCCGCTCTCACCCGACACTCCGTACACCGGAAGCCGGAGCTCGTCCTTCAGCTTCTTGAGCGCGGGCTTGCGCTCGTGACGCGACAGCTTGTCGAGCTTGGTCGCCACCACTTTCGCCACGACCGGCTGCGGGCGCTCGGCCTGCGCCGGCTGTCGAAGAAACTCGAGCAAGTCGAGTTCTTCTTGCTGCGGACCGCGGCGGATGTCGATCAACACCAGCACCAGGCGCAGCGTCGTGCGCGTCTGCAGGTACGCTTCGATGAGCGGCTTCCACGCCGCGGCCTCGGACTTGGAGATCTTGGCGTAGCCGTACCCGGGCAAGTCCACGAACTGCATCTGCACGTCGGGCGCCGGCCCTGCGGCGCTCGCTTTTTCGGAGTCGCGCACCTTCACGTCGAAAAAAACCAGAGCGCGGGTGCGACCGGGATCCTTGCTGACGCGCGCCAGCGCCTTGCGACCCGAGAGCGCGCTCAGCAGCGTGGACTTGCCGACGTTCGAGCGACCGGCAAACGCGATTTCGGCCACGACGGGCGCCGGCATCGACGCCACCGAGGTGGTGGCGGAGGAGAACTCGGCCGAGAGTACTTGCACGGGCATGCGCATCACGTCGCAGCTTCCCGCGCGGCTGTCTAGGCCCGAGGAGCCTTGCTGCGCGCGAAGCGGCGCAGCGCGCCGCGGAGCAGGACCTCGAGCTCGCTCGAGCGCGCCCCCCACGCGAACACCAGGAACAACCCGCCAAACGCTGCCGACCCGAGCAGGAAGGCCAGCGGCACGCTGCCGCCCGCGCGGTCGATCAAGGTGACCATGCCGTACGCGCCCACGCTTGCCACCAGCGACGCCGCGAGGGTCTTGGAAGCGGACGCTAGGATCTCGCGCAGCAGCAACACGCGCGCCAACGGAGTCAGATCCTGCCGGGCGCGACGGCCGAGCCCGACCAAGAGCAGCACCATTTGCACCGCGCTCGACCCGGTCACCGCCATGCTGATCGCCACGTGGCCGAAGCCGTGGCGCAGGCCGAGCGCGAGCCCGACGAACGCCGCCAGGTCGAGCGCGCTGACGAGCACCGGCGTCTTGGTGTCGCCGAGCGCGTGGTACAGCGGCACGCTCTGCCGGACCACGGCGACGGTGACCATGCCGAGTCCCTGCACGGCCAGCGCGCGGGCGGTTTGCCGGGCGTCTTCCGGCGAGAACGCCCCGCGCTGGAACAGCGTGATGGTGAGCGGCTCGGCCAGCACCACGAACAACAAGCTGACCGGGAGCGCCACGAACAGCGCGAGCCGCAGCCCGTAGACGTAGGTCTTGCCGAGCTCCTCGTGTTCACCGCGGGCCGCCAGGCCAGCGAGCGAGGGCAGCGCCGCGGTGGAGAGCGCCATGACGAAGATGCCCTGCGGAAAGTCGCACAGCCGCATCGCGAAGTAGAAGTAGCTCTGCGCGCCTTCGCCGAGCGAAGACAGGAAGCCGCGCGAGAGCACGAGATCGATGTAGTAGACACCGATGCCGAAGGTGACCGGCACGATCCGCAGCAGCATGGTGCGAATGTGCGGATCGCGCAGGTCGAGCACCGGCCGCCGCAGGTAGCCGAGGCGGCGCAGCGCCGGCAGCTGGGCCAGCATCTGCAGCAGACCGCCGAGCAGCGCGCCCGCGATCAAGGCCCAGGCAATGTCGTAGCCGGCATGACGGGCGATGGGCTCGAACACGAAGGCGGCCACCAGGAACGCCACATTGAGCAAGGCCGGCGCGAACGAGGCGACGAAAAACTGCTTGTTGGCGTGCAATGCCGCCATGCCGATGGCCGCCGTGCCCATGAAAAATAGATACGGAAACAGATAGCGCGTGAGCATCACGGTGCGTTCGAACTTGCCCGGCACCTCGTGGAACCCGCTGGCGAAGACCTCGGTCAAGGGCGTTGCGAACACCATGCCGAGCGCGGTGGCGACGAGCAGCGCCAGCAGCGAGACCGCGCGTACCTTGGCGAAAAACATCTGCGCCGAGTGCGGACCGTCGCGCGTGAGCCGCTCGGTCAGCACGGGCACCACGGCGCTCGACACCGCTCCTTCGCCGAGCAGCTGCCGGAGCGCGTTGGGAATGGTGAACGCGACCACGAAGGCATCGACCACGGCCCGCGGGAACACCGCAGCGAGCGCCATGTCGCGAAACAGGCCGAGCAGCCGCGAGGCGAACGTGCCGCCGCCGACCACCAGCGCGCGACCGAGCAGGTTGCGCCGCTCGGCCTCGCCGGCCTTGGCGGCCGCGGTGGCGGTCACGGATGGTGCCCGCACTCCGCGCACTGACAGAGCGAACGCAGGTACGTGTAGGAGTAGATGCCGCTCGAGTGGCCGTCGAACCAGACCAGGTTGAGGGCGTAGTTGCCCACCGGCTCGATGCGTTCGAGCTCGGTCTGGCGGTCGCTGACGGGCTCGATGTAGCGAATCGACCCCTGGTGCCCCTGGCAGCCGGCGCACGGGCAATAGCCGCGGAGAGCGGCGTGGGGGTAGATGCCCACGTGGCCATCCGCGAAGTCGATCTCGGTGATCTTGGCCCCGCGAGGCGAACGAATCTTTTTTACACGTACGCCGGGTGGTGGACTCATCGCTGCAGAGGCATTACCAAAG
>JAYUXI010000562.1:0-2960 GCA_043753085.1 Myxococcales bacterium
CTCGAAGAGTACTCGTTCGGCATCACCATCGACAAAGACGGCGAGGGCAGTCGCGTCGCTTTCGAGCTCGTGCTGGCGCCGCGCTACTTCTGGGTACGGCCCATCGCATGGCTCATCGGTCGTACGATATCGATCAACTACATGCGTTTTTTCGCCAAGACGGATCGGTTCCTGATGCGGCAGCACGCGCCGGCGGCGCCGCCTGGCGGAGCGCTGCCCGAGCAGCATCCCTTCGCGGAGCCACGCTCGCCGGCCGACCACGACGAGCTTGGCCGCCGCACCAAGGCCTTGCGCCGCTTGCTCGCCAGCGCGCCAGAGCCAGGGCGCACGCCAGGCCTGGAAGACAAGCTGTCGGCGCTGGTGCGGGATGCCTCGGACGTCGACGTGGCGAAGATCCGTCCGTTCGAGATCGCCGACGCGTGGGGTGCACCGCGCCGCGACGTGCTCGCAGCGTGCCTCTACGGCGTGCAGGCTGGCGTCGTCGAGCTCCGCTTCGCCGTCGTGTGCCCGAGCTGCCTGGTGCCATCGGATACCGTGTCGCAGCTCTCGGAAATCGGTGACACCGGCCACTGCGATCAGTGCGACCTCGGCTTCGATTTGGATCTGGACCGAGCCGTCGAGGTGATCTTCCGCGCGCACCCCGCCGTGCGAGACCTTCCGGATCGAATCTTCTGCCTCGGCAGCCCGGCCCGCTCGCCGCACGTGCTCGAGCAGCGTCACTTCGAGCCCGGCGTGCCCGGCCCGCTGCACGCGCCCGACCACGAGGGCCGGTTCCGGCTGTTCTTGCGCGGCGGCCTCACCGCAGCTATCGAGGTGCGGGGCGACGGAGCCAGCGCGGCGCAGTTGGTCTTCGACGACGTCCAGGTCACGCCGGTATTGGTCACCGTGGCGCCGGGCACGGTGGTCCAGGTGGAAAATCGCGGCACGTCGGCGCGGCATGGCAAGCTCGAGAGGCTCGAATACGCCACCGCCGCGGCCACCGTGCACCAGGTCTCGGTCATCCCGGAGTTCCGCACGCTGTGCTCGAAGGAGCTGCTCAAGTCCGGCACGCCGCTCAAGGTCGCCAACGTGGTCTTGCTGTTCAGCGATCTCACCGGCTCGACCGCCCTCTATTCGGAGATCGGCGACGCCGCCGCGTTTCGCGTCGTCGACGACCACTTCGACGTGCTGCGCAGGGCCATCGAGGACGAAGGCGGCACCCTCATCAAGACGATGGGCGACGCGGTGATGGCCAGCTTCCTCGACCTGTCGGCTGCGTTCCGCGCCACCGCCCGCGCCATGGACGAGTTCGCCGCGTGGCAAAAGACCATCCCCGCGGGGGATCGCATCGGCCTGAAGATCGGTCTGCACGGCGGCCCTTGCTATGTGATCACCGCCAATGCCGCGCTCGATTACTTCGGCCAGACCGTGAACGTGGCCGCGCGGCTGCAAGGGCTGGCGGCCTCTGGCGAATGCACGCTCACCCGCGAGCTTTACGACACGGTGCCGGAAGGCGCACGCCGCGGCTTCGCCGTGGATCACTCCACGCCGGCTGCCCGCCTGAAGGGCGTAGACGCCGCCGTCGACGTCGTGCACTTGACGCGCCCGAACCCCTCCACCTAGATACCGCGCGTCATGGCCGCCCAGATCTCGATCGCGCTCCCGCAGGCCCCGTCGCTGGGCGTTCGCGTCCGCGATCTCGTCACGCTCGCCAAGCCCCGGATCACGCTGATGGTGTTGATCACCGCGGCCGGGGGCATGTGGCTCGGCCACCGCGCTGGCGTCGGCACCGCCCTCAACGGCACCACCGCCGGGCTCGCGCTGCTCGGCATCTCGCTGATCGTGTCCGGCGCAAACGCGCTCAACATGGTGATCGAGCGCGACATCGACAAGCACATGTCCCGCACCAAAAACCGCCCACTTCCGGCCGGTCGGATGCACATGCGCACCGCCCTGGTGTTCGGCGCCGGGCTGTCGGTGCTGGCGGTGCCGGTGCTGCTGATCAGCACCAACATCCTCACCACGTTCCTCGCGGTGCTGGCCAACCTCCTCTACGTCTTCGCGTACACCCCGCTCAAGCAGCGCTCGCACCACGCGCTCCTGGTTGGCGCGGTACCTGGCGCGATTCCGCCGCTGCTCGGCTGGACCGCCACCACCGATCGCCTCGACGCCGCTGGCCTCACGCTCTTCGGCATCCTGTTTCTCTGGCAAGTGCCGCACTTCCTCGCCATCGCCCTGTTCCGCCGCTCGGACTACGCGCGTGCGGGGTTGTTCGTGATGCCCAACGTGCGCCCAATCCCGCAAGTCAAGCAGGCGATTGTAAGCTACACGCTTGCCCTCGTGCTGGTCAGCCTGCTGCTCGTGCCGCTGCACGTGGCGGGCGGCTTCTACCTGGTCGCCGCGGCGGCGTTCGGCTGCGCCTTCTTGGGCACTGCACTGCTCGGTTTTGGCGCCCCCGACGACGACGTGAAATGGCCCCGCTCGCTCTTTCTCGCTTCGCTGCTGTACCTGGTTGCGCTGATCGGCGTGCTGGTGCTCGATGTGACCCTCGCCTGAGCCCAATCACAGCACGAGCGTCACTTCTTCGGAATGCGTGGTCGCGTCCTCCGGCGAGCGGCCGCGCTCGGCGTCGCGCAACAGTCGCCACATGTGCTTGCCGATCACGTCGACCTCGGTCGACGCGAAGCGCTCGCCGCCGGTGCGGCGGATGGTGGCCGTCTGGCGCTCGAGGATCACCGCGTCTTGCTTGAAAATCTGCAGCGCCAGCGGCTTGACCAGTGGCTTGATCAAGCGGGCCGGCAGCCGTGTGCGAAACGACACCACCGCGTATATGCGCGTGACGAAGTCCGACACCGGCGTCATCACAGAGTCGACAAACAGGTGATTCTCTTCACCGATGCGATACTCGACCTGCGCGATCGAAGGCAGCAGGAAGCGATCCGTGTGCGTGACCAGGCCGCCCGACGGCGACAGCACCCGTG
>JAYUXI010000563.1:0-16796 GCA_043753085.1 Myxococcales bacterium
AGAGCTTGAGCAGTTTGTCTTTGCGCGGCACGCGCTCGGCCGCGATGACGAGGCCGGCGCGCAGATCGACCTTGGCGAAATCTTCGTAGGTGATGGGGCCGAGCTCTGGGGCAGCCAAAGGCGCCTCGGGCTCGCGCCGGATCGTGGGCGGCGGCTCGTCTGACTTCACGACTGCATCGTCTAGTTTCGCGATGCCGCGCGCATCGTCTGGTTTCGCGACGCCGCGCGCATCGACCACCGGCTTGAGCTCTGACAACACGGCCTCCATGCGTTCGCGATCGTACGTGGGAAAGAGTGGGGCGCCGGGCGCGAGCGCCGCGCCGGCCACGAGAACGTGGGCCGCGGCGAAGAGATCCACGCCCAGGGTGGGAAGGATGGGGCCGAGTCCCAAGGCCGCGCGCATCGCGTCCGCCTTGTCGGGGACGACTGGCCAGATCCAGAGCGACAGCTTGGTCAGCTCGCGCAGGATCGTGTGCAGGGTATGGCCAGCGTAGGCGGGGTTCGACTTCCCGGTAGCCCACGGCGCGGCGCGATCGATGTAGGTATTCAGCAAGCTGGATGCGGCGAAGGTCGCTTCGAGGCCCTGGTTTGGCTCGTGGCGCGCCCAGGCCGTACTAGCTTTCGCGAGCTCGGCGCCGACGTCCTTGGCCAGCTGCGTCTCGAGCTCGGTGTCGGTGGCGAGCGGCGGCACCTTGCCGTCGAAGAATTTGGTGCACAGGCCGAGAGTGCGCTGCAGCAGGTTGCCGAGGTTCTTGCCGAGGTCGGCGTTGTACCGGGTGAGCAGCGCTTCGTGGGAGAAGTCACCATCCTGGCCGAACGAGATCGCGCTCAGCAGGTGGTAGCGCAACGCATCGGCGCCGAGCACTTTGGCGAGCTTGCGCGGGTCGACCGCGTTGCGCAGGCTCTTCGACATTTTCATGCCGTCGACGGTGAGAAACCCGTGTGCGTACACGCTGGTGGGCAGGGCGTCCTCACCGTAGCCGGCCGCGAGCAAGAACGCAGGCCAGTACACCGTGTGAAAGCGCAAGATGTCCTTGCCGACGACATGCACGGCTTCGCCGTGCGGCGGCCAGAAGGTGTCCCGGAGCGGACCCAGCGCCGACAGATAGTTGGAGAGTGCATCGAACCAGACGTACATGACGTGCTTGTCGTTGCCGGGAACCGGAATGCCCCAGGTGAAACTGGTGCGCG
This sequence comes from Myxococcales bacterium, assembly GCA_043753085.1. Lineage (GTDB taxonomy): Bacteria > Myxococcota_A > Polyangia > Polyangiales > Polyangiaceae > JAYUXI01. Next base: position 1,192 of record JAYUXI010000563.1, read on the forward strand.
ATACACTCAAGTCCTGGAGGCCGCTGGTCACGAACGAAACGACCTCGTTCTTGCGGCTCTCGGGGCGGATGAAGTCCGGGCGCTTCTCGTACAGGGCGAGCAGCTGGCCCTGGAACGCCGAGAGCTTGAAAAAGTAAGTGTCCTCCTGGACGCGCTCGACCGGCTTCAGGTGGATCGCGCAGACGTTGCCCTCGAGGAGCTCTTTGTCGGTCTTGAACGACTCGCAGCCGACGCAGTACCAGGCGTCGTAGCGGCCCTCGTAGAGGAAGCCGTTGGCCGCGATCTTCTGCCACAGCTCTTGCACGAATGCGACGTGGCGGGGTTCGGTGGTGCGGATGAAGTCGTCTGCTTCGACCCGCAACTCGGGCCACGCATCTCGGAAACCCTGGCTGACGCGGTCGGCGAACGCCTGCGGAGTGACGCCCTCTTCGGCCGCGCAGCGCTCGATCTTGAGGCCGTGCTCGTCGGTGCCGGTGAGCATGCGGGTGGGGCGGCCACGCAAGGCCGCGTGCCGCCGCAGGGCATCGGCAGCGATGGTGGTGTACGCGGTGCCGAGGTGCGGCACGTCGTTCACGTAGTAGATGGGCGTGGTGACGTAGAAGGGGGCGAAACCCGTCATGGCGCGACCGATAGCATGACAACGATCCCAGTGGGCATCCACCAAACCCTGTAAACCGTGGGCTGCGCGATCACGCGCGTTTGCCGGAGGCGACGGGCGCCTGGAAGCTCGACGGCACCACGACCTCGAGCTGCGATCGGGAGACGCGCCTTGCACCGGCAATCTTGCGCTGCAGCGAGGGGAACAGGAGCGAGTCGACGGCGTGCCGGGGTGCGCGCAGCATCGGGGCGGTCTCGGCCGGATCCAGAATCGGCCAGGGACGATCGCCTTCGCCGGGCATGGCTGCCACGAAGACGCACTCGTGGGATTCGGGGACCATGTCGTCTTCCCAGGACATCGATGTATCGTGCACCTGCTTGATCCACGCGCCCTGGTAGGCGCTCACCACCCGGCCGGTGGACTCGAAAAAGGCGAACGTACGGAAGTCGAACGGAGCGTCCAGCAGGATGCGGCTTTGGCCGATGCGGAGCTCGCGGAGGTCGAGCGAAATGGACTCCCCCCGTGCGCCGCGCATGAAGAGCCGCTCGGCCGCATGCGGAAACTCCCGCACCAACGCCGCAAGCAACTGCGTCGCGTCCTTGAGGCGCAGCGTGGCCACCGGCGCGCCCACCACCTCGCTGCGGACCGGCGGTACCAGTGCCGCGAGCTCGGACAGCTCTTCGCGCGAACGCACGCCTACGGCCAGCACGCGCACGTGGCTCGGCGTGGTGAGGGCCAGCAGCGCGCTGCCGGGCGCGCGGTCGGTGAGGAGCGAGATGCCGAGCAGCTCGCCGCGGCTGACCAGCAGCTCGCCCGGACTTTCGCCGGCGGCGCGTCGCCGCAAGGTGCCGTCGACCCAGACCAGCTCGCCCATGCGCACGGGGCGGCGGTGCTGCCACTCGCGGAGCAGGAAGACGACGATTGCCAGCCCCGCCGCAAGCAGCGCGCCTTCACGACCGAACGCGGCGTGGCCGAACGAGGCGAGCATCGCACCCGCGAAGAGCAACCACGGCCGGTCGGTGCGTGGGGCACGCGTGCGCGACTGCCACACCGGAAACACGGTTCGAGAAGCGCGCGCCACCACCCGAGGAGTGTAGCAGGACGCGCGGCGTTGGCTCGAGGTTGAGCCGAGTGCCCGTACGCTGCCGCTCTAGAAGCGGAAGTTGGCGAATGCGCCGAGCTGGCGCACGTCGAAACCGCCGCCCGGGCCTCGGTCGTACGCGTTGCCGGAGAGCAACGTAGGCAGGCGCAGCTCGGGACCGACATCGATACGGTTGGTGACTGCGAAACCCATGCCGAGGTTCACACCGAACCGGTAGATCTGGTTGAAATCGTCGAAGGGGACCAGCAAGTACACGTCGGCGTGTGCGGAGATCAGCTCGGTGGCCTGGATGGTGGCGCGCACCGGCAGGTACAAGAACTCCTTGTTGCCCGCAGCGACACCACGGAAGGTGCCGATCGAGTCGCGGTTGGTGATGCCGATGCCGAGCCCCGGATCAAAATCGAGCGCGAAGATCGGAGCCGGATGCCAGCGCCCGAGCACGCCGCCGCGGATGGCCAGCCCGAAGGGATCGAGCGACTCGCCGCCGAGCAAGCCGTGCACCGCCAGCTGGAACTCTTCTTTGCGGATGACCTGGTATTTTCCGTCGATCGCGACCTGGTCGTAGACCTTGCCTTTGACGCAGCTGTTGCCGCCGATGCAGAACGGCGCTGTGCCTGGGTAGCCATGCACGCCCATGGTCTTCGAGTGCTCGATGCCGAGCGTGAAGTCGTCGGTGATGCCGAGGGCGACGTCTGGCGGCAGCGAGATATCCTTGAACACGCGACCCTTCGAGATGTCGATCATCGCCTCGACGTGCAGCTCGACCATCCACTGCGGCAGCGTGAGCGGGCGGTTGACCACCTCGCGCGGATAGTTTTCCTTGGTGACCGTTTGCGCCAATGCGGGGGAAGCGACAGCCAAAAAGCCCAGTGCTGCAAGCGACGCAAGTGCGCCCATTCGAATTAGTGTATGATGCATTCAGTTCTCCGCTAACGTGGTAAGAAGCAGCCGCAACAAGAGCGAGTCCGAGCGTTCTATGACCGCAAGAAGCTCTTGCGATGCGAGAGCACCCACGGCGAGAGCCGCGAGCCCCGTTCGTCGCCTTCGGCGACCCGTCCGACCGTAGCGCGTTCCTTGCGAAAAGCGGCCACGGCCACGGCCACGGCCAGCGTTTCTTCACGTTCCGCGGACACCGTGGCGTAGCCGAGCAGGTCGTCGCGGTAGCGCTCGATGAAGCCGGTGTCGTAGCGGCCCGCGGCGAACTCGGGGTGCGCGAACAGCTTTTCGTGAAAGGCCAGGTTGGTCTTGATGCCGGTGACGACGTACTCGCCGAGGGCGCGGCGCATGCGTGCTACCGCCAGCTCGCGCGTGGGCGCCCATACCGATAGTTTGGACACCAACGGATCGTAGAAGCTGGAAATTTCGCAACCCGGGTACGCGCCGCCGTCGTCGCGAATGCCGGGGCCCGAAGGCACGCGGAGCATCTGGATGGTGCCTGGCGACGGCAAGAACGCGATGGGATCCTCCGCGTAGACGCGGCATTCGATCGCCGCCCCGCGCGACGCGAGCGCGTTTTGCTCGTACCCCAGCGGCTCGCCTTCTGCGATGCGGACCATCTCGCGCACCAGATCCAGCCCGGTGACGAGCTCGGTGACGGGGTGCTCGACCTGGAGCCGCGTGTTCATCTCGAGGAAGTAGAAGCTGCCGTCTTCCGCGAGCAAAAACTCGAACGTCCCCGCCGAGAAGTAGCCGACGGCTTTGGCGCCCTGCACCGCAATCTGGCCCATTTTTTCGACCAGGTCGCGCGATGCAGCAGGCGAGGGCGTTTCTTCTACGACCTTCTGGTTGCGGCGTTGGATCGAGCAGTCGCGCTCGAACAGGTGCACCATGTTGCCGTGCTGGTCGCCAAGTACCTGAATCTCGACGTGGCGCGGTCGGAGGATGGCCTTCTCCAGATACACCGTGTCGTCGCCGAAGAACTTTTGCGCTTCGCTTCGCGCGCGTTCCCAGCCGCTCTCCACATCTTCTTCGCGCTCGACCAGGCGTATGCCTTTGCCGCCGCCGCCTGCCGACGCCTTCAGCATGATCGGGTAGCCGATGCGCTTGGCTGCTGCGCGCGCTTCGTCGCTGGTGGTGGCGAGCGCGCCAGGCACCACGGGCACGCCGGCCGCTTCCATCACCTTGCGCGCCGCGGTCTTCGAGCCGAGCTGCCGCATGGCAGAAGCGGGGGGACCGATGAACGTGATGCCCGCGGCGTCGCACGCGTCGACGAAGTTGGGATTTTCCGACAGGAATCCGTAGCCAGGATGCACGGCGTCGCAGCCCGCCCTCCTTGCCACCTCGATGACCTTGTCGATGCGCAGGTAGCTTTCGGATGCAGCGGCGGGCCCGAGCAGGTAGGCCTCGTCCGCCATGCGGACGTGCAGCGCGGCGCGATCCGCTTCGGAGTAAACCGCGACCGCGCTCTTGCCCATCTCACGCAACGTGCGGATGACGCGGACTGCAATCTCGCCGCGATTTGCGATCAGAACCTTGGAAAATCCCGTTCTCATGCCCCCGTGCATACCACACGGGACCACGTGCGGGGGCCTCAGGAGGCGTCGCTGCCACCGTCGTCGGGCTCACCCGAGCTACCCGAGCTACTCGAGCTACTCGAGCTCGATGAGGAACCGCCATCGCCGGGGCTGCCCGACCCGCCCCCGTCGTCAGGGGCGCCGCTGCCACTGCTCGACGAAGCGTTCGGATTTTGCGCTGGCGGTCCGGCGCTGGGGGCCACCGGGGGCTGCGAGGCGGCACTGCCGGGAACGTACGACCCGAGGCCGCCGGCTGCGTTGTTGCCGTCGTCGCTCGCGGCTTCGTCGCTTCCGCACGCGACGATTCCGGACAACACCAGCGTGACGCCGCCCAGAAGCGACAAGGCCCAACAATGCGATTTGATTTTTCGTTCGGACACGGCCCTTGACGGTATCCCACGCTTCGCCGGAGACGCAACCAGAGCCCTGCCAAAAGCGCCATGCAGCGGCTTGCACGGCCGCTTGTTTCCCTACACTTACCGGCGCGTGGAATACATGGATGCCGACCGGAGCCGAAGTGCTCTCTTTGGCTACGAGATTGAGGGGCGGCCGTGATCGAAGCTTGACGAATGTGCCTCGGATGCGATGCTCAACGACTCGATTCGGTGGTCCCGCATGGCGGGCCGCACGCCGCACTCCCAGCGGTGGCCGGCATACACCGAGAATCCAACGCGCAAGAGCGCGAAGAACGCGAAGAACGCGACAAACGCGACACAAGGAGCGAGGCCCAATGGTGCGGACGCAACGTGGACGGATGCAGAACGCGAAGTGGAGCTCACTCCTCCTTGGACTCGGCACGCTGTGCGGCGCCGTGGCGTGGGGCGGTTGCTACGGCAACGGCGGCGAGGAAACGGCTTCTGGCGCATGCCAGAGCACCCGCGAGTACTTCACGACCGAGGTCTACGGCAAGGCGCTCGGGGCATGCGCCGGTTGTCATGGTCCGGGCGGCGACGCGGCGAACAAGGGCGCGAAGTTCGTCATCTACCGCGACACCTACCCCGACTTCGTGTCCGCGAACATCGCGGCCATGACCGACTACGCAAAAATCCAGGTCGACGGCAAGCCCTTGATCCTGCGCAAGCCACTGGGTGAGCGTGCCCACGGTGGTGGCGTGGTTCTCAAAGAAGGCTCGAACGACTACAAAATCCTCACGAAGTTCATCGAAGAGCTGAACTCTGGCGGCGAGCGTTCGTGCAGCGACACGGGAACGCTGCAGGTCGCACTGCTGAGCAATCGCGAGACCGTGCGCAAAGCCGCGCTCCTGCTCGCGGGCCGCGTGGCGACCGATGTGGAGCTGGTTCAAGCCGAGGCCGGCGAGTCCACGCTGGCACTTGCGGTGGCCAATATGACCCGCGATGAGAAGTTCTACGACTTGCTTCGCGAAACCTGGAACGACGTGCTGCTCACCGAGCGCGGCGTCGACGCCAACGCGGCACGCACGTACAACAACGCCCCAGACCTCTACGACGACGAGTATCCGGGCTACACCAACGAAAATCGGCAGTGGGCCGGCACGTCGCTCACCGAAGAGCCAATGCGCTTCATCGAGTACGTGGTCCGCAACGACCTCCCGTTCTCGGACGTAGTGGCCGGCAACTACGTCGTGGCCAATCCGTACGTCGCACGCGCCTATGGCGTACCGCACTCGAAAGAGATGCGGCCCGAGAACTTCCTCGAGTGGGAACGCATCGACTACTCGCCCGCGCAAAACCAAACCGACAACGAGGGCGCCAACCCGAAGACCGTGGCCGTGCCCGCGGCCGGCGTGCTGTCGACCCCGGCGTTCTTGTCGCGCTGGGAAACCACCCAGACCAACCGTGGGCGCAAGCGCGCTCGCATCGTGCTCAAGACCTTCCTCGCCACGGACATTTTCAAGTTCGCGCAGCGGCCGGTCGACTCCACGGCGCTCACGTCGGTGCAGAATCCCACCTTCAACTCGCCCGAGTGCGCGGTCTGTCACACGGTCATCGATCCGATCGCCGGCGCCTTCCGCGGCTTTGCGGAAAACAACGAGATGACGCGCTTCACCGCTGCCGACAAGTGGCACGACGACATGCGGCCGCCTGGTATCAACGGTGTGCAAATGCCGCCGCAGAACTACGGCAACGCCATCATGTGGACGGGGGCGCAGATCCCCCGCGACCCGCGGTTCGCGATCGCCATCGCGCAGACCATGTACCAGGGCCTGATCGGCCAGGAGCCGTTGACCTTCCCGCAAGACAAGGCGGCTGCAGACTACAACGACAAGGTGCTGGCCTACAGCGCCCAGAACGATTGGTTCGTCACCCTGGCGCGTGGCTTCTCCGAGTCGAAGTTCGATCTACGCAAGCTCGTCGCGGACATCGTGCTCAGCCCGTACTTTCGCGCCAAGTCGAGCACCGGCGGCAACGACGCCCTCCACGACGACCTCGGTCAAGGCCGTTTGCTCACGCCGGAAATGCTCGGCCGCAAGTACTACGCCACCACGGGTCTCTACTACTTCGCGAACGAAGCCGTCTCGCGCAACTTCAAGCTCGTCAAAGACGGCTTCCGGCGCAGCGATCTCGTCGCAGACGAGGAATGGCGCCTGGTCTACGGCGGCATCGACTCTGGTGACGTCACCAAGCGCACCGAGACGATCAGCCCGATCATGCTCGCCACTGCGCAGTACACCGGCGGCATCGTCGCCTGTCGCGCCACCAGCTTCGACTTCACCAAGCCAGCGGCGGAGCGTCGCCTCTTCCGCGACGTCGAGCTGAACACCACGCCATTCACCATTCGCGCCACCGTCGACTCGCAGCTCGTGGCCGTCCCGAATGCAGAAGAGTCGATCCGCAAGAACATCGTCTCCCTGTACTTCCGTCTTCTGGGAGAGAGCGTCGCGGCGGACTCCGCCGAGGTCACGCAAGTCTACCAGCTCTTCGTCGACGTCTGGAAAGACCTCGAGGACACCGACCTCAAGGGCGGTGGCAAGAACAAGGGCATGTGGAACGACCGCTGCCGCGCGACCGTCAACTTCGACGCGCCGGCAAACTTCCAGCCGAACCAAGACGGCAACTACCAGAACCAGTACGAGAAGCTTAGGGAGCGCCCCGAGGGCGCGGCCTACGAAGCTGGAATGGTTCTCGAGCGCGACGACAACTACACGATTCGTTCGTGGCAGGCCGTCATGACGCACCTCCTCACCGACTATCGCTTCACCCACGAGTGACCGGCACGCACGCAATAACCCGTACCGATTCACGCCTCGTAAGGAGCACCGCATGTACCGCCGCGAATTTGCCAAACTGATTGGGATGACTGGTCTTTCCGTGTTGCTGCCGGGCACCTTGGCCAAACAGGCCATGGCGCAGGAGCAGCAAGTCTGGGGAGGTCCCTACTTCCTGCACATGCATGCTTCGGGAGGGTGGGATCCAACCATCTTCTGCGACGGCAAGCTCACCGCCCCCGGCGCAACGCCCGAGTACGAGAATCGCACCGTCAAGGAAGTGGGCGAAGTGAACGGTGTGCCGGTGCCGCTCGCGGATGCCAACGGCAAGTTCCTGCTGAGAGTGAACCAAGGCGCCGACGCCATGGAGGATCCGCAGCACTTCTTCCAGACCCTCGGCAAGCGCGTCATGGTCGTCAACGGCGTCGACACGCAGACCAACAACCACGAGACCGGCGTGCAGGGTCTCGCGTGTGGTCACAACGACATCGAGCTGCCGGCCATCGCAGCGTTGTTCGCGGGCAGCGTGGTCCAGACCAAGAACATTCCGCTCGCCTTCCTCGCGCACGGCCAATACAACCGCACCGGCGACGTCGTCGGCATCTCGCGCTTCCCCGGCGACAAGGTCGGATTGCTCGCCGATCCGTTTCGCGCTGCCTCCGGCGACGAAAAGATGATGGTGTCGGACGTGGCAGCCCGCCGCATTGCCGAGCTGCGAAACGCGCGACTCACGGCGTTGCAGGCGCAGGCGACCCTGCCCCGAAATAAGCGCACCCTCGGCGCCATGATCGACGCGGCCAAAGGCGGCAGCACCCTTGAGCTGCTCAAGGCGCTCGCGGACGAGCCTGCTCCTTCCTTCGATTCGTTCCAGGCCGGTCTCGCACCCGACACGATCGACTACCTGAGCCAGCCCACCAATGGCCAGGCCGGCTCGTCCCGCTTCGTTGCCAACGGCGCGCCGCTCGAAGTGCTGCTGCGCTGCTTCGCCAAAGGCGTGTCTGCCGCTGCCACCTTCTCGCAGGGCGGCTTCGACACCCACGACAATCACGACGTCAGCCAGCAAAATTCGATGGCGTCGTTCGTGTCGCGCTTGCGCTACGTGCTGCTCCGCGCGACCCAGCTCGGCATCCAAGACAAGCTGTACATCATGGTCACCTCGGACTTCGGCCGCACGCCGAAGTACAACACCGGCAATGGCCGCGACCACTGGAACGTCACGTCGACCATCCTGTCCGGTCCCGGCATCGGCGGTCGCTCTGTCGTCGGCAAGACCGACGCGAGCTTCAAGGCGATGCGTGTCGCCACCGACAACGTCATGACGAACCTCGACCAGGCCGACAAAAACGGCGCGCGCATCCACCCCTCCCACGTTCACAGCCAGCTCCGCAAGGCGATCGGCGTCGACAAGGCGAGCTTCATCGGCGGTTTCCAACTGCCCCCCCTCGACAATGAATTGCCGCTGATCGGCTGAGCCACTACGGTCCGGTTCGTGGCCCGCGCCAAAGAACCGGATGCGCCGAACCTGAGCTTCGACTTCAAAGCGTCGGTTCCAGGCGCCCCTGTAAAACCGGAATCGGCTCTCGAGCCGGCTCCGGTTTTTGTCGTCGAGTCCGCGTCGCCCGAAGCCAAGAAGCCCGAGCCGGTCGTCTTCACCGTCGGTGGCCTCGCGCGTCACGTGCAGCGCGCGTTCGATGCCAAGTTTCCAGATGCCGTTTGGGTCGAGGGCGAGGTGTCGGGTGTCAAGAACGCGCCGAGCGGTCACGTGTATCTTACCCTCAAAGATCCAGACGTCGACGCCTGCCTCGACGTGGTCGCGTACCGCTCCAGCGTCACGCCAAAGAACCGTGCGCTGCTCCGTGAAGGCCAGGCGGTCCGGGTGCGCGGTCGCTTCGCGTTTTATGCCTCCCGCGGGCGCACCCAGTTCCTGGTCGACCGCGTCGAGCCCACCGGCAAGGGGGCGCTGCTGCTGGCGCTGGAGCGCCTGAAGGAAAAGCTACAATCAGAGGGCCTCTTCGACGTCGGGCGCAAGCGTCCTCTGCCCGACTCCCCGCGGATCATCGGCATCGTCACGAGTCGCAGCGGCGCGGTCTTGCACGACATCCACAAGGTGGCCTTCCGCCGAGGGGGCGCGCGCCTACTTCTGTCGGCGGCGCTCGTGCAAGGACCCACCGCGCCAGACGAGCTGCGCCGAGCCCTCGCGCGCCTGGCCCGCGTTCGCGACGTGGACGTGATCATCCTCGCTCGTGGTGGTGGCTCGGCGGAAGACCTCGCCGCCTTCAACGACGAAGCGTTGGTGCGCGCCGTGGCGTCGTGCCGGGTGCCCATCATCAGTGCCGTGGGCCACGAGACCGACGTCACGCTGTGTGACTATGCCGCCGACGTGCGCGCATCGACTCCGTCGCAGGCGGCCGAGCTCGTCGTGCCGGACTCGCTTGCGTTGCGCTCTGCCTTGGCCGAGCGCCGCCTGCGCTTGCAACGCGCCCTCACCACGCGTCTGGACCGCGCTCGTCTCGACCTCGGACGCGTCGAGAAGCGCTTCGGCGATCCGCGGCTCTTGCTCGCGCGTGCGCAGCAGCGGCTCGACGACGTGCAGGCGCGGCAAGCCCACGCCGTTCGCCGATGCACGCGCGTCACGCGCGCCGCGCTCGAGCAACGCGCGAAGGCCCTCGGCGCCGCGCACCCACGCACTGTGCTTGGTCGCTATCGCGAGCAGCTGTTGGCCCAACGCACCCGCTTGCAACGCAGCGTCGAGCGTCGCCTCGCCGACGACAAACGGACCTTCGGCAACCGCATCGAACGCCTCTCCGCGCTGTCCCCGCTGGCCGTCCTGTCGCGCGGATACGCCATCGCCACGTCACCTGCCGGCCGGGCGCTACGCCGCGCCGCGGAGGTGCAAGTGGGCGACACCATCCACGTTCGGCTCGAAGAAGGCAGCCTCGTGGCCCAGGTCCAAGCGGCGAGGGAACCCGAGCCATGAAACGTTTCGCGGTCATCGGCGATCCGATCGCACACTCGCGTAGCCCACGTCTGCACGCGGCCGCTTACGCAGCGCTCGGTTTGCCGCACACCTACGAAGCCCGCCGCATCGCCGGCCTGGAGCTCGCGGGCGTAGTTCGCGACCTGCGGGAAGGACGGCTGGACGGGTGCAATGTCACCCTGCCGCACAAGGTCGCCGTACTGGAGCACGTCGATCGCGTGGCCCCCAGCGCCGCGGCGTTCGGCGTCGCCAACACGTTGGTGCGGGATCGTCACGGCGCCGTGGTCGCGCACAACACCGACATCCCCGCGCTAGTAGCCGAGCTGGAGGCGCTCGGGGTCGACCGGCGGAGTACGGCCATCGTGCTCGGATCCGGGGGGGCGGCGCGCGCGGCGGTGGCTGCATTGCACATGCTCCGCGTGGCCTCCATCGTGGTGCGGTCGCGGTCGCCGATGCAGCTGCCCGCCGGCATTCGGGTGCTGGCCGAGCCCCTTCGACCGGGCCAGGCAGAGCGCGCCGCGGGGGTGGTCATCCAGGCCACGTCGCTCGGGCTCGACACCAATGACGCGGCGACCCTTCCCGCCTTGGCGATCGACTGGGCGGCGTTGCCGCCGGCGGCCGTCGCGCTCGACCTGGTGTACGCGCCGCACCGCACGCCGTTCCTACACGCTGCCGGCACGCGGCCCCATGCCGACGGGCTCGGCATGCTGGCGCGGCAAGGCGCTCTCGCATTCGAGCTGTGGCTCGGCGTGCGCGCCCCGCTCTACACGATGTGGCAGGCTATTTCGTGAGCGCCCCTCCCCGGCCCGGCAAGGCCAGCACCAACCTGCAACGCCTCGGCTACCGGCGCATCGTGGTGCTCTTGGTGTCGCTCATCCTGGTGCCCACTGTTCTGCTCCTCGCACTCGGCATCGTGCTCATGTTCCTCGGCGAGGCGCAGGCCAATCTGCTCTTCGGCATCCTCACCGTCGGCTTCGTGTCGGCGCTCGTGACCGGCGCGGTGCTGGTGCTCGTCTTTGTCGCGCGCGAAGCCAATCTCTCGGAGCTGCAATCGGACTTCGTGTCGAAGGTCAGTCACGAGCTGCGCACGCCCCTCACCGCGATGCGGCTGTTCATCGAAACCCTGGAGCGCTCTCGCGACGACGCAGCGACCACTGCACAATGCATCGAACAGATCTCGGCAGAGTCGGCGCGCCTCAGCCGCCTTATCGAACGTTTGCTGGACTGGGGTCGCATGGAGGCGGGGCGCAAGTGGTACGACAAGCAGGCCGTGGACCCGGCGGCCGTCGTCCACGACGCCTTGGCGGAGTTCGCGTCGTCGCGGTATCCAGGCCTGCAGCTCACCGTCGAGATCGAGCCGGACTGCCCGCACATCGAGGGCGACCGGTCGGCGCTGGTAGACGCCGTCGGCAACCTGCTCGGCAATGCAGCCAAGTACGGCGGTAGGCCGCCCCACGTCCACGTGCGCGCGCAGCGGCAGGGGCGCTCGGTATGGATCTCCGTGCGGGACAACGGCATGGGCATTCCCAAGGCTGAACAGCGCCAGATCTTCCAGAAATTCTATCGCGTCGACGACCGCTTCTCGCGCGCGCAGCAAGGCAGCGGCCTCGGGCTCGCGATCGTGAAGCACGTGGTGCGAGGCAACGATGGCCGCATCGAGCTTGCGTCGGAAGAAGGCCAGGGCAGCACCTTCACGCTGATCTTCCCGGCTTCGAAATGAGCGACGGCGAACGGAAAATCATTTCCGGTACGTCGGTCGACAAAGTCCTCTAGACGAGCCCGCACCATGACGTACCGCGAACCGAGCGAGCTTTTTCCGCAGCCTCCCGATTCGACACCCGACTTCGCAGCGATGCGTGCGAAGCGCAAGAAGCGGGCGCTGACTCTCGCAGTGCCGCTCACCGTGGGCCTCGCGGTGGTGGGCGGCGGCGCGGCGCTGGTGATGCGGCGAAGCGATCAGGATCACTTTGCCGTGGCCGCTGCCGATGCCCGCGCGTGCCTTCTCGAGGGTGCGCTCGACCCGGGCGAGACCGCACCCGCGCGCTTCCGTCGTCTGCAGCTGCAGGGCATGGGCATCCCCGAAGGCGAGCGCTTCGCCGCGGGCGCCAAGGCCTGGCCGGTCGTGTGCGCGGGCGACGTGCGTTCGGCGCTCTCTGCCGCTTCCTCCGCGGGTGTCGACGACGCGGGGGCAGCGCCGCTTGCCGAGCTTGCCAAGCGTCTCGACGATCCGTCTTCGCTCACTGCGGATCTCGGTACGCTTCTCGGCAATGTGCTCGGCGTTCTGGAGCGCGCCAAACCGTCCGCGCCGCGCGCTGCGGGTCATCTGCCGCGGCTCGCCCAGTGGCCTCTTTCCACGGCAAGCCTGGGCGACGAGTTCCGCGTGGCCAAGCAAGGCGTGCTTCTCGGCCACGCGTTCACCGAAGAAAACCCCGGTCAGACGCTCCCGATCTTGATCGACGAGAAAGATCTTCCCGAGTCGCCACTGCTCTGTGCGTTCACTGCCAAGGCGCCCCAGGCCACGTGCCGTACGCTGCACTCGCTGAAGCAAGGCGTGAGTCACGGCCTCGCGCTCCTCGGCACCACGGCGCTGGGCGCCGATCCGCTGATCTTTGCCGGCAAGCGCGGCACCGAAGGTGTGTTTACGAGCAAGGGCGAGCTGGTCGACACGATGTACTCGTACGGCGGTTACGTGGATGCGGCCGGCAACGTGGCGGTGCTTGGCTTCGACCAAAAGAACCGCAAGCTGGTGCTGTCCCGCAAGCCCGTTTCTGCGCCCGCGGCGCGGCTGGTGCTCGAGCCCTCGTTCCGCGTCGGCAACTTCTTCTACAGCTCGCAGATCTTGTGGGACCAGGTGCTCGTGCGCGGCGTCACCCGCGAGAACGAGCGGCGCCTCTTCGTCATGCCCCTCGGCAGCGCCGATTCGCAGGGCTTCCAGCCGGCCGACGTCGGCGTCCTGCCCGAGGCCGGCGAGATCGTCGCGGGCGACGGCGCCAGCCAGCAGCACCTGGCCGGCTGCCGCACGGACGGCATGACGGTGGTGCGCGTCCACGGCTGGACCGAGGACTACCTGACGTTCCGTTTCGGCGAGGGCGCGTTCTCGGCGCCGGTGGCCGTGGCGTCGGCCGGCACGCTTGGCTGCCACGGGAGCACCGCGAATCTGGTGGCGGTGGACGTGCGTGGCGGCCGCCGGCCGCTGCTCCAGCACGACGTGTGTACGTCTGCCGGTTGTGTGCAAACCGCATTTGCGTCCGACAAGCTGGATCGCAACACCGCCACGCTCAAGGTGCTCGACGAGAAGAAGATCGCGGCGGTCGACGTCATGGGCAAGCTGCTCGTGGTGTGGAGCGCGGGCGACAACGCCGGCCTCCGCATGCGTCTCGGCGCACCGGACTCGTTCGAGCGCGCGACCGACTCGGTCGTCTTCGACGACCACTGGCACGACGGCACGTACGAGACGGCCAGCACACTGCTCGGCTTCCGGCTGTTTTCTCGCGAGAGCGTGGCTCTCTTGTTGCTGAGCACCACGCGCGGCCTGCACGCGCTGCGCATCGACCCCGACGGCACGGTGACGCCCTGGAAGGTCCACCACGAGGGGTAGACCGTTGCCCTTGGCGTTCGCGTCCTCTAGCCTGCGATGCCCGTGACTTCCGCCTCGCACACAAAAGAGCGCGTGCTCGTCGTCGAAGACGACCATGGCATCTCGCTCGGGCTGCAGATCAACCTCGAGAAAGAGGGCTACGACGTGGTGCTGTCGCAAGACGGAGAAGAAGCGCTCGACCTCGTGCGTGCTCGCGTCCCGGATCTGCTCATTTTGGACGTGATGCTGCCTCGCAAGAACGGCTTCGAGGTTTTGCATGCACTCCGCAACGAAGGCTTCACCATGCCGGTGATCTTCCTGTCCGCGCGCACGTCCGAGATGGACAAGGTCGCCGGGCTCGAGCTCGGTGCGGAAGACTACGTCACCAAACCCTTCGGGCTCGCCGAGCTGCTGGCTCGCGTGCGCGCCGCGTTGCGTCGCGCCAAGCTGTCCACCGCGCGCGAACCAGACAAGCTGCTTCGCTTTGCCGACGTCGTCATCGACGTGGACGCGCGGGAGGTGCGCCGTCGCGGCGCCAAGGTCGAGTTCACGGCCACCGAGTTCGACGTGCTGCTGTGCCTGGTGCGCTCCGCCGGCAAGGCCCTCTCGCGCGAGACCATCTTCCGCACCGTCTGGGGCCCCAAGCATCACGGTACGCCTCGCACGGTCGATAATTTTTTGCAGCAGCTGCGCGCCAAGCTCGAAGACGACCCCACGGCGCCCAAGTTTTTCCATACCGTTCGCGGAATCGGCTACCGCTTCGGTACGAACTAACCAGCCTCCGAGAACCGAACCATGGATCAGAACCTCCTGCGTCAGTACCTGGGCACAGTGTACGAGTTGCCCGGCCAGAGCGGGCCCGTTCGCGTATCGCTCGACGGCGATCGCGTGGCCGACCCGACGGGCTTGCCGTCGCCGCTCACTGCGCCGTTCACCATTCTCACCGCCTACAATCCACGCTCGATGCTGTTGCCCCGCAAGGTCAACGACACCCGTCACAACGTGCTGCGCGATCTCCTGGTGCTCGGCTGCTACCGCGTCGAGAACTGCGTCGGCTTCGAAGAAGAGCCGGACAGCCAGTGGCGTGAGCCCGCGTGGCTGGTGCACGGCATGGAGCGCGACGAAGCCGTCGCGTTCGGTCGGGTCTTTCGCCAGAACACCATCGTCGTGAACACGTCGGGGCGCCCGGAAGTGATCGTCACCGATCCCACCTGCGACGATTTGTCACGGTCGTTCCTCGGCAACTGGCGTGTCCGCGCGTAGTCATGCGGCCGCTCCGGTAGGTGTACCGAGAGCACGCCGTCGGTCTCCACCACCTCACCATGCCGGCGTAGCAGATTGCGAATGGCGACGTTGGCAGGCAACGCGTGCGCGACGATGTGCTTCACCCCGGCGACCTGGAACAACGCCTGCAATATGCATGCACCAAGGCCGCGGCCTTGCCAGGCATCGGCCACCGTCACGGCCACTTCCGCCGTGTCGGAGCCGGCGGCGATGCGAATGCAACGTGCCACCGCCACGATCTCCTGCTCGCGTTCTTCCGGGTCCAGCCGCAGAGCGATCAGCGCCACGTGGTCGACCTGGTCGACGTCGGTGAGGTAACCGAGCATCTTGGGCGTGAGGTCGGCCACCTGCCCCATGAAGCGCTGGT
>JAYUXI010000564.1:0-2941 GCA_043753085.1 Myxococcales bacterium
CTCGTCGAGATCGGGATACCACACGAGTCCGGGCGTGACTTCGTAGCGACTGAAGCCCTGATCCCAGCCCGCACGCCGCATGTACTCGTGCGCATGACCCGACATCGTGGTGACGCTCGCATCCTTCAGCAGCGATACGAACGACACATTGTCCTTGGCAAAGCGCGTCGAGAAGAACCCGTCGCGGAGCAGCTCGGTTGGGTACTTTCCAAAGAACATCGCCCTCACGCTCGGCGCGGTGTGGGAAGCAACCGCATACGCCCGTGTATAGCTCACACAAGTCTTTTCGAGCGCCGTCAGGCGCGGCGCGATGTCGCGCGGGTACCCCGCCCACGGCATGTCCGCTCGCAAGCTGTCGACCAAGATAAGCAGCACGTTGAGGTTCTGCGGCAATGCCGTGGTCGCCCCTGCTTCTGCACGGCGCTGCCGCCGTCCCGTCCACCTGAACCGCCCATGCCGGTGCACTCTTCGCCCCAGGCGCCTGCATCGTTTTTGCTCGTATCGCCGGCGGTCGCATCGCAACCGGAAGTGCGGCAACCGAGCACGAGTGCGGCCGCGAGCATTGAAGCCATCATTGCGCGCATCAGAAGTGGTCTTTTTTCGCACGCAAGGCGCCAAGCACATCGGCTGCGCTTGCCGTCGCGTCGAGACCTACCGAGCGCCGTACGGCGACCTCGCCCACGCGTACGAACGGATTGGTAGCGAGCTCCTGGTCGATGGCACGGTGGGTAGACCTTGCTCGCGAATTCCGCGTGCGGACGCCAACGCCTTCTTCACGACCTCGTTCTCAGGATCCATCGCGCACGCGAACTCCAGGTTCTTCACCGTGTATTCGTGGCCCGGAAACACGTGCGCGTCCTTCGGCAGCGCGGTTAGTTTCACCAACGAATCATGCATCATCGACGGCGTGCCCTCGAAAAGCCTGCCGCATCCTGCTGCGAACATGGTGTCACCGGTGTACGGACCGAACGTGAACCAATCGCCGTCGTCGAGCAGCTTCGACACGCGAGGCACGCGCGCCTGATCGTGGCGGCCGGCACACACCTGGATCTCCTCGTGGACCGCGAGGTCCTCGTTGCCGCCGACGTGATCCCAGTGATGGTGCGTGTTCCAGATGGCGCGAAGCTTCACGCCGCGAAACGCCAGCGCGCGCTGGACCGGTCCGGCTTCGGACGGATCGACGACGGCGGCGCCTCAGGCACCGTCTTCCACCAGATACCCGTAGTTGTCCTGCAGACAGGGCACCGTGATGACCATGGCGCCGGACGCTACCACACCGCTCATCAGCGGCCGTAGCAGGCGCGCGGCGCTCAGACCATTGAGGCCGGGAATGAACTGCCGTCGGCGGCCTGCGCCTCGTCGCGAAACCGCGGACCGTCGTCTTGCCGCGTGGTGGTGGTTCTGGCCTCGTTCCGCCTCTGCGTGTCGTTGCGCCTCAGCGGAGGGCGTCGTCGAAGCGGGTAAGCGTGTCGACGATCCAAGCTCGCGTGTCGACCACGTCGACGTTGAAGTCGAGCGCGAGCCCACCGACGGCGGCGCCTCCGCTGGTCACGCCAGCAAGCACGTTGGAGTCGCCAGCAAGCACGTTGGAGTCGCCGGCGAAGTGTGGTCCACCGGAGTCGCCCTTGCAAGTGACCTGTCCGAAGCGGACGCCGAGCCGACCGCTGTAGCGGGCCTTGCGTTTGTGGCCGTCTGACTGATTCTCGCACCCGACCCCGGTGCCTTTTCCGAACGAACCATAGCCGTAGACCGTGTACACTCCACGTTCGGTCGTTTCCGTGGCCAGGCGCGCGGGCATCACCCCCACGACGTCTTGGACGAGACGGATCAGACCGAGGTCCGAGCGATACGTGCGCGTCGGGGCCATGTGCGCACAGGCGCTGGCCTCGTAGCGATCCACGGTCTTCGACAGCGACGAGGCGCCGTCGCGATCGACGAGTGCCGTGATGTGACAACCGTCCGTGTCGATGGCGCCTTCGAGGCAATGGCGGGCGGTGAGCACGGTGTGCGCGCCGATCAGCGTGCCGGTGCACACGAACGTCGCGCCGTCCTTCACGACGTCGAGCGCCACGACCTCGGGGTGCTCGGCGTCGGCAATGAGATCGCCGACGATGGGAGCCTGGTCAGCCAGCGCCGCGTCCGCGGGGCCAGGCGGCCCCATGCAGGACGAAACAGCGACAAGAACCAGCCAGGGCGCTACGACGAACAATGGTTTCGCGAGCACGAGGAGTGCCCGCACGCGGTCACTCGTAGAGCGAGTTGGCAACGGACTGACCCCAGCTCGCGCTGCTCCGATCGTTGGCCCAGTTGGTGCCGCTGCGCGCGGCCGTCGCGACCGCGCCCATCTCGCCGGCCCTTACGTTCGTGCGGAGCGTCTTTCTGGCGAGGTTCACTTCGAGTTGATTTTTCATGTTGGTCACTCCGGGTGGGTGCCTGCGGGATGCAGGCGACTACGACCTCACCCAATGCACCCGGCGTGCCAGCAGCTCCCCGCCACCGAGGGCCGGCGAGCGCCGGCCCTCGCAGTGGGTCCTGTGGGTTCAGGCCACGTCAGAGGCGGGTCTGGCTCCGAATGAGGCCAGATCCGCCACCACGCACCAAGATTGGACGTTCTCCGACCTGAATTGCACGGGAACGCTGTTGGCATCCGCCGTGCTTCGGCACTCTCGTACGGCGGACCGGCCGCACCCCACAGACAGCCGCTTAGGAGCTTGATCATGAAAAAACTACGCAACGTAGACGTGAACCTGAGCGCATCGACCCCGGCTCGCAAATCCCTTCGCACGGCCGTCAAGGCCGGTGGCTTGCTGGACGACGGCCTGCGGTTTCACGACGAGGCGCGGGACGCCGACGGCAATCCACTCCCGCCCTGCTGGGTCTGAACGATGGCCTACGAAGCCGCTCGACGTACGAGAGTGCAGGCTGCGTGGCCCATGCCGAC
>JAYUXI010000565.1:0-2938 GCA_043753085.1 Myxococcales bacterium
AGCAGGTCCGGAACGCGGCGCACGACGCGCGCTGCCAGCGCCAGGTTCGAGAGCCACGACCCGAGCGTGACGACATCCATGTCATCGGGCTCGGCGAGCTCGAGCGCCTTGGCGTAGGCGCGCGCAGCTGCCTCGTACCGCTTGCGACCGAGCTCGTTCTCGGCGCTGTTTGCAAAGTGCACGGAAGCGCGGCCGGCGTCCCCCGCTTCATAGAGGTGCAAAGCGACGCGCGAGGGCGGTACCGGGAACGTAGCGTGCTCCAACGCGTTGCCGGCCGCACGGTGCAGCGCGCGCCGGGTCTCGGCGAGGATCGAGCCTTCGACGACGTCGCGGACGATGGGCGATCGAAATCGATACGTATCGGCCGAGAGCGGAAACACGAGGTCGCGATCGACCAGGCCGGTGACGATTTTCAACAGCTCGTCTTCGCCGAGCGACAGCATGGGCGCGAGCAGGTCGAGGCGGACCTGATCCGACAGCACCGCCATGGCCTGCAGGACGGCGCGCTCGTGCGTGGCGAGCTCGGCGAGACGCGACGCAACGAGCCCACGCAGCGTACGCGGCAACGAGAGCTCGACGTCGGCGAGGCGCATCTCGACGACTTGGTTGTCGGCGACGGTGACGGCGCGCGAGGCCACGAGCGCGCGCGCTAGCTCGGTGAGAAACAGCGGCTGACCCCCGGCCCGCTCGGACAAAAACGCCAGCAGCTCGTCGGGTACGCTGGAGACGCCGAGGCGATTCTCGACGAGGCAGCGCGTATCTTCCGCGCCGAGATCCGTGAGCTCGATGCTGACCCGGGAGTCTTCGGCGAGCAGCGGCAGCGGCATGCCGGGGCGCGCGGCCAAGAGAAACACCGAGCGCACCCGGGGCAGGCGCTGGTGCACGGTGGCCAGCAGCCGCAGCGTTTCCTGATCGAGACAATGCGCCGCGTCCCACACGAAAACCTGCAAGCCGTCTTCGGAGAGGCTACGGACGATCTGCGCGAAGGCGCTGAACAGCGAACCTTCGAGCGAGCCCTCCGGAGCGGGCACGCTGGCGCCGAGCGTGGCGTAAATGGCAGCGAGCTCGTCGTCGGTGAGGCCGAGGGCGCGAAGACGCGGACGCGTTTCCAGAATGCGCTCTTCGTCGTCGCCGTCTTGCACGCCGAGAAGTGCCTGCAGCATGATGGCGATGCCCGAGTACGGAAACGTGCGACCGTGCGGCAAACACGTGGTTACGTGGAAGCCGACCGGGTAGCGCCCCTTCTTGATGCGGCGCTGCACCTCGCGCAAAAGACGGGTCTTGCCGATGCCCTGCACGCCGCTGAGCAGCATGACCTTGGCCTTCTTGCGCGACGACAGCGCGAACACTTCGCCGATGCGGCGCAGCTCGTCGCGGCGACCGACGAAGCGACCCTCGAAGCGGGCCGCTTCGGTGAGCGGCTCGAGAAACACGGCCCCGCGCGGTGCCGGCGGTGCGGCTTCTTCACCTTGGAACTCACCGGGCAAGAGGCGCATGGCGGTCTTGGACACGGTGACGCGTGCCGGCGCGGTGCGCGCGAGCTCACGCGCCGTGTCGACCAGGGTCGTCAGCGCGGAGTCGGAGACGGGCTCGCCGGCGCCATCGACCACGATACGTGCAGTGTGCACGCCAACCCCCAGCACGCCGGACGAGCGCAAGACCGCCAAGGCGCAGCGTGCGGCTACCTCGGCGTCGCGCCCGTCGGGGTCGAGGAGGCCGAACAGGACCACGGTGAGCGATGGATCCAACGTGACGACCTTGCCGCCGTAGCGATCCAGCAGCAGCGAGATCTTGCCTTCTTCACGCTCCTTCACGTGCGCCGGCCAGTCGATGGCCACCGCCGTGACGTCGCGCTTTTCGCCGAAGGACTGCGGGAACTGGCCGGCGTCGGACGGAGTGGAGGTGGCGGCGCGCAATCCCAGCCCGGGGATCGAGAACTCTCCGGACGGCGTGGACACGGCGAGCTTGGGCACGCTGGACGACGTGCGCGCGGGCGCCGGGGTCTTGTCCTGGGTGAGCAGCTTCTCGGTGATGGCGCTGCCGGCGGCTTCGGGCTCGCGAAACGGCAGCAAGAACTCGGCGAGGTCGTCCGAAGAGAAACGCTTGCCCTGACCGTACAGAAACGCGAGCAGCTTCTCGTGTAGCTTGCCCGCATCGGCGAAACGGTCTTCGCGGTTTCGCGCCAGCATGGTGTTGAGTAGCTCGACCAGCTCGGCGGGGACGTCGGGCCGAAGCAACTCAGGCGGCGGGTACTCGCACTGATGCACCCGGCGCAAGGTTTCCAGCGCCGAGGGCGAGAAGAACGGGTTGGCGCCGGTGATGCATTCGTAGAGCACGACGCCGAGCGAAAAGATGTCGGTGCGGGCGTCGACCGGCTCGCCCTTGGCCTGCTCCGGGCTCATGTACGCGAACTTGCCGCGCAGGCGTCGCGACTGCGTGTCTTCCAGCTCGTCGGCTTCGCCGGGGGCGCCGAGCGCCTTGGCAATGCCGAAGTCCGCGACTTTTACTTCACCCTCGAACGAGACCAGGATATTTTGGGGCGACACGTCACGGTGGACGATGGTGAGCGGTTTGCCATTTTCGTCGCGGCGGCGGTGCGCGTAGTCGAGGCCCTTGGCGACTTCTGATGCAATGTACACCGAAAGAGCGAAGGGCAGCTCGCGGTTTTCACGCTTGGCGCGCGCCAGGATCTGCGCGAGGTCGGCCCCGTGCACGTACTCCATGGCGATGTAGTACGCGTCGCGCGCGATGCCGAGGTCGAACGCCTGGACCACGTTGGCATGCGACAGGCGCACGGCGAGCTTGGCCTCTTGCACGAACAGCGTGATGAAGTCGGGACGCTCGGCCAGCTCCGGCAGGATGCGCTTGATGACGACGACCTTTTCGAAGCCTTCGACGCCATAGCTCTTGGCGCGAAAGACCTCGGCCATGCCGCCTT
>JAYUXI010000566.1:0-2938 GCA_043753085.1 Myxococcales bacterium
CGCGCCGTAGCTCGGCGTGACTCTGGCACCGTGCACCTGCGCCGCTACGAGCGCGGCGAGGTACGCGTCGTGCTCCACGTCGGTGTCGATCCCACCAGCGCCTTGCTCGTGGTGGCTTCGTCCGGCGCGCCGCGCGCTCGGTTGGACTTGCGCTCGTGGGACGCCACGCTCGAAGCCAGCACCGACCAAGAGGTCGCGGTGCTCGAGGCCGTCACCGAGTTCGCCGCGCACGCGGCCGCGGCGGGGCGCGCCCTCGAGAACCGACTCGGCCTTGCGCCGTCGGCCCTCGACGCGTTCGACCCCCACCTCGAACGCGCTGCCACGCCTGCCGCCATCGTCGACGGCACCCTCGACGACAAATCTCGCCTGCTGCTGCCGGCTGGATCCAAGGAAGCTCAAGTCGTCGCCGTCGATGGCGCGCGTCACTACACGATTCGCTCCACCTCGCGCCTCTCGGCGGCGTCGCTTCGCAAACACTACCGCGCGTGGGCCAAAGACCACGGGTACGAGGTCCTGGGCGATCTGTACGACGGCGAGATCCTCGAGCTCACCCTGCGCCGGCGCACTCGCGGCCTGGTGATCTCGTGGGCGCGCGGCGAGAGCCACACCACCGTCCAAGTAGGAAGAGGCCGCCAGCTGCTCGCCCGAAGCGCCTGAGCGATCGCGCATGCAGCAAGAACCTCCGCGCCCGCGCCGCGAGGTGCATCGCACCGACGGCGTGGCGTGGCTGGCCCGGATGGCGCTTCCCGCCGATCACTCGATCGTGACGTCGCTGCCCGACGTGAGCGAGCTTGGCGGGGTGGACTTTGCCACATGGCGCACCTGGTTCGTCGACACGGTGGCTTTGGCATGCCGGCAACTGGCCGACCAGGCGGTGGCAATCTTCTACCAGACCGACATCAAGCGAGACGGGCGCTGGGTCGACAAAAGCTTCCTCGTGCAGCTTGGCGCAGAGGCCGCGGGCAGCAGCCTGCTGTGGCACAAGGTGGTGTGCCGCGTAACCGCCGGTACGGTCGCCTTCGGACGCCCTGCGTACGCGCACATGCTGTGCGTGAGTCGGGAGCGTCGCGTGCCGGCGGGCCGCTCCACCCCCGACGTTCTGCCGGCGCTCGGAACGATGACGTGGGCGCGCGCGATGGGAACTGCCGCGTGCGAGACTGCCGCACGTTTTCTGGTGCAGAACACCGACGCGCGCGTGGTGGTGGATCCGTTCTGCGGGGTGGGGACGATGCTGGCGGTGGCCAACGCGCACGGTTTCGACGCGGTGGGGTGCGAGCTTTCGCGGCGGCGCGCCAGCCGCGCCGCGCGCCTCGTGCTGCCCTGAAGCACTGCGCGTGCGCTCCTCTCGGACCGCGACTCGCCTCTTGCACCAAGCCAGGAACGAGTGCCGCACCGTGGTGCCGAAAGCAGAACGGGCCGACCTCCGAGAAGGCCAGCCCGCATGCTTTCCGTGTCTGTTTCGTAGGCGCGATTGGGGTTGAACCAACGACCCCTACCGTGTCAAGGTAGTGCTCTACCACTGAGCTACGCGCCTCCGTCGCCGAAGCCACCTGGGTGACGCCCGCGAGCGAGTCGGGTTCGTACGCAACTGCGGCGCAGGTGTCAAGCACGTCAAGCGCGACAATCGCGCGCGGTCCGGTACGAACGCTCCTGCGGGCCTACGCGGGGGCCATCCGGGGACAGCCGCATGTGGCCAGGGGACACCCAACCCGCGCAACGCGCGGGGGCGTTGCGGTTGGCCCGGCATCTGCTCTGGGCTGCGCATGGCCAAGCTCCTCCTGCTGTTTGCACTCTGCACCGTGTTTGCCTGTGGCGCCCGCATGGGATTTTCGGACCCAGACGGCGAGACCGGAACGGCCGTGGACGCCGGCAGCGACGCCGCTGACGAGGTCGTGGCCCACGAGCAACGCCCGCCCGAAGGAGTGATGGACCGCGGCCGCGATCCGGCGCTGGTGTTGCTGCGTGGGCCGGCCGGCGACTGCAGCGCCACGTTCGTGGCCAAAGACGTGGTGCTGACGGCGCGGCCGTGCGTCGCGGGTGCCGAGCCGGGCGCGCTCACCGTCCACTTCGGCGACGAGCCGGCCGACGAGGCCCATTCGGCGCGCGGCCTCGAGATCATCGTCGACTCTGCCCGCGAAGATCAGGAGAACGACCTGGCGTTCGTGGTGCTCGACGCCACCTTCACCACCCAGCAACCGCTCGGCATGCGCGCCAGCGGCGTGGCCGTCGGCAGCCGCGCGCGCGCCGTCGGGCACTCGTCCGGGACCGAGAGCTGGGCGCCGGGCCTGCGTCTGTTGCGCGAGCACGTGCGCGTCCGCGGCGAGGCGGGGCCGCTCTTTTACCTCGCCGAGGCGGGCTGCCGCTTCGTGCCGGGCGGACCGGCACTCGACGAGTCCACCGGCCAGATCCTCGGCGTGTTGACCGGATCCGGCGACACGTGTGACGGCGAGGACGCATCCAACCGCTACGTCCGCATCGAAAACTACGCCGACCTTTTCGACCGGGCTCTTTCGCGCAGCGGTCTGGCGGCCACGCGCGACGATCAGGGGCTGCTCCCGGCGGGTGCCAAGCCGCGCGGCGCGGGCCGCCCTGGCACCCGCAAGCCGCCGAGCGAAGTGGGTGGCATGTGCGCTGCCGGGTACGACTGCGCCACGGGTCTGTGCATCACGCAAGAGGACCGTGCGTATTGTTCGCGCGCCTGCGGCCGCGGCGACCGCTGCCCGACGAGTTACCATTGCCAAACGGTGGCGGGGGCGTCGTCGACTGCCTGCGTGCTGGCGCCATGAAGGCAGCGCGCCGCTTCGTTGCCGGTGTGGCGGCGTGATGGGCTTGAAGCAAGAAGGGGCCGCGTCTACAACCCTCCCCATGGACTTCTCGTTTTCCGAGGAAAAGGCACTTCTCCGCAAGACCGTGCGCGATTTTGCCCGCGCCGAGGTGG
>JAYUXI010000567.1:0-2936 GCA_043753085.1 Myxococcales bacterium
CGACCCCCTATGCGCGCGACGAGGCGTTGCTGCTGATCGCCGGGCCCACGTTCGGGGAGGGCACCGACACCTTCACGCTGGTCGCCATCGCGCCCGCCGGGATTTCCTATCCGTGAGGTCCGTGCGCAAGTGGGTGTGGAGCGCATGTTTCTGTGCAACCTGGCTCGCGTCTTCGGCGCGCGCGCAAGTGGCACCGCCGGCTCCGCGCAAGCTGGCGGCCGCGCCGGTCGTGCCAGACGGCACGGGGCGTCCGGTCGAGCGCGGCGATCCCCGGCAACCCCCGGCCGCTCTGCCGTTGCCAGTGTCGCTGCATGGCTACTTGCAGCCACAGCTCGGCGCGCAATACCGAGCCGACGCTCTGCCGCGCGACAAGTGGCAGTTCGGCGCGCTCTCCAGCCGCGCCGGCTTGATTGTCGCGGGCGAGCCCATCGAGCACTGGTCGTACGTCGTGCACCTCAGCCTCGACGCGCGCACCCTCGGCGTCGTCGTCGATGCATCGTTGGTCGATCAAGATGGCGATGGTAGCGCCGAAGGCGTGGCACTGGCGCGGCGGGCGACGGTGGGGACCGTCTTCGAAGAGGTCTCGGCTTCGTACGATCCATTTTCGTGGATCACGTTCAAGGCAGGCGCGATGCGAATGCCGTTCACCGTGGCGCTCAGCAGCGCGAACACCAACTTGATGTTTCCCAACCGCCCTGGCGCCAACGAGGTCTTTCAGAGTGGCTCGGATCAGGGCGGTCTCGTGCACGCGCACTTCTTGAAGCGCCGCATCGAGGGCTCGGTCGGCGTCTTCAACGGCGCCAGCCTCGAGTCGTTCGACAACCGCGTCACCGCGCGCGGTTTGGCGTACTCGGTGCGCGTCGACGCCAAGCCCCTTGGCCAGCTCCCGGCCGCCGAGATCGATTTTACCCGCGGCAGCTTCGTGTTTGGCGTCGGCGCCGGCCTCATCTACCGGCCCGGTACGCTGTATGATCGCAATGGCTACGCCCTCTCGGAACGCCAAGATCTACGGGTGGCTGGCTCACTGCGCCTGGCCGGGTACGGCGCCTTCGTGCAGGCCGAAGTCTTTCGCACGCTGCAGACCGACAACGTTGCGGCGCGTCCCGAGCAGTCGAGCGGCGGCTACGCGCAGATCTCCTACTTCGTGCCACTGAGTCGCAAGGTCGGCCTCGCGCCAGTGGCTCGCGCTGGGTTCACCGTCCGCGAAGAGCTCACGTTGCCACGCCGGGTACTTTACGTCGAGGGCGGCCTGGCGCTGTTTCCCCGTATCGACCAGCCGCGGCCAGAGGCCGTGCGCGTGCTCGTCCAGTACCTTGGCGAGCAACGCCTCACCGAGGAACAAGCAGCGCACGGTGTGGTGTCGTCGCTGCAGCTCCTGTTCTAGAGATTGCCCTCGACGAGCATCGACCAGCTGTTGTCGGCGCACGGCCCCACCACGTGCGCGACGAGCGTGCGCGAGTCGTCCACGTTGTTCGGGAAGAACCCTTCGCCCCACGCCGTGTCGACCACGTCGCTGCGGCTGGCGGGCTCTGCCGAGCGGCCCTGCGAAGCGGAGCACTCCGGGACGTCGGCCAGCGGGTCGTAGAAGACTTCGAGATCGAAGTTCTGCGCCGGGGGCGAGATCAAGGTGAAGCGCACGCGCATGCCGACGCCATCCACGCCGGTCGCGTTCTCGATCGCGCGCAGCGTGATCCAGACGCCGCACGTTCCGGTCACCGCGAGGCGCTGGCTTTCCAGGTCGCCCGACAGCGCGCCGACATCGAATGGCTCCGTGCAACTGGAACCCGGGCCGATCGGCGCGGCGTCGGGCCCGCCCGCGTCGTGCGGGCGTACCGATCCGGCGTCGCGGATGGGAGCGCTGGCGTCCCGGTCCGAGGGCTGCCCCGAGCTGGCTCCGTCGTCGTCGTCGTCGTCATCCGGCGACGTACCGCTGCCCGCTCCGGCGTTGGTCCGTGCGTCCTCTTCGCTGCCGCACGCAGACACGCACACGATAGAGGCCAAGCACATGGCGCTGCACCACCACGCGAACTGAAAACGCATGCCCGGACGATAGCAAACTGGGGCCCGCCTCGTGCTGGCGCGACGACTATTTTGCCTTCGGCAGCTTGTCCTTCAGGGCTTCGAGCTTCTCTTTGTACTCGCTTTGCAATTTCTTGATGCGCTCGTCCACGCCTTCGAGGCTGGTCTTGGCCTGCGCGTCGAGCGTGTCGATGGCGGCGCGCTTTTTCTCGAGCTCGGCGGCGCGCTTCTGCGCCTCGGGACCCTTGGCCGCGCGATTGCGCTCGATGGCCTTGTCGAGCGTGCTCTTCACCTTGCTGGTGTCGCCGCGGCGCTCCTCCAAGGCGTTGCGCGTGTCGACCACGCCGACGTGCACGAGGTAGCTCGTGTTCGCGATCTCGTCGAGGCGCTTCTCGAGTTTGTCGGCGGTGGCCTTGTCGGTCTCCTGCCGGTGCTCTTCGAGCTCGACCTGCGCCTCGTTGGAGTCGCGCAGGCGATGCTCGATGCGCTTGTCTACCGCCTCACGGACGCCGAACACGGCGGCGCCGCCGAGCTCCTTGTTCTCGCAGCCCTTTTGCTGCGCGGCGTACTCGACGCTGCCGGCGACCTTCTTGTTGATCTCGTCCTTTTCCTCGACGAAGAACGCTTTCACGTCGTTCATCTTGCGGCGCTCGCTCACGTAGCCTGCGCTCTTGCCGGCTTGATCGGCCTTGCCGACCATGCCCTTCACGTCCAGTTTCTGCGCGCCGGACACCTCGCCGGGCATCTTGTCCCAGGAGTCCATGGCCGTGCGAGCGTCCTGCTCGTCGCTCTGGAGCTGCTTGGTGAGCGTGTCCATCTCCTCGGGGTAGCGCTCGGCGTAGCTGGTTTGCTCACCGGCACCGGCAATCTGTGGACTCTTTGCGTTCGAGGTGGACGACGCGCAGCCGGACGCGAAC
>JAYUXI010000568.1:0-2935 GCA_043753085.1 Myxococcales bacterium
TTCATCCAGAGGATGGGCATCGGCAACGCCTGGATTTGGTCGGTCGAGACGGTGGCTTGCGATTCGCGCATGGCAATGGCGACGCCCCTCGAATAGGCAACCACGCGCACGCGGACTTGCGACTGCTTGCCGTTGCTCTCGATGGCGAGCTCGGTGGGCAAGCGGACGGACGTCGTGCCGTCGGGCGTGAGCGACGTGGGAACGACGCGGGCGAGCAGCGACGTGCTGCGGCCATTCTCGAGCTGCTCGATGAAGAGCCCGACCTGGTCGACCTTGTCGGGAAAGGTCATGTCGGTGCGCATGATCACGACCACGCCCGCGCCGCCATCGCCCGCGCAGGCTGGCGCCAGGAGTGCGGCGACGGGGATGGATCCGAGAGCGAGCAACGAACGGGCGCGGCGCTTCATGGGTTCCACGCTATCAGAGCCCAGGCGCCGCGCACGAGCTAGGGCAAGCGCTTCGGCGTTTCGACGCGGCCCTTTGCGCCGGCGACCTCGGGACACAGTGGGATGGTGCGGGTTTTCTCCGGGCACAGGCTGCTGATCCGCACCGGCGCGCCGCTGGGCAGCAGGGCACACACGCGCTTGGGCAAGGTGACGACCGTTCCGTCGACCCCGACCGCCTCGTGGTCGAGCACGACGCCGAACTCCCGAGTTCCGAGGTCGTCGCCGCAGCCGTCCGCTCCGCAGCGAGCCACGTTGTCGGCATCGGCCGATGCCGTGAGCACGGCCACGTTGCCGCTCGCGTCCGCGTCGGCGCCCACGTCGAACTGGCAGTTGCCTCCGACCGAGGTGGCCGTGAACTCCCGCGCGCCGGCGAAGCAGGCTTTCGCCGGAAAGCACGTGCTCTTGGCGTCATTGGCATTCTCGCCACCGCCGAAGACCCGCTTCGCGTCGTACGGCTCGACGTTGCGGTCGAACTCGCCGTTCTCGACCATGACGAGCGCGACGCATTCGCCGAGGGCGTTGATGGTGTTGGTGCACTCGGTTTGCGCCTTGGGAAAGGGATCGCCGCCGAAGCTCTCCTGGTCGGTGATCGATCCCACCGTGGGAAAAACGGGACTGCGCATCGAGAGCCAATCGACCGAAATGTGCGCCATCTGCAGCTCGCCCGGCGGCGGCAGCGTGACGGTCAGGTCGCGCGCGGCCACTACCGAGCCCTCGGAGATGATCTGCTGGCTCCCCTTGACGAGCACCACGCGGACGCGAGCAGTGTAGGTGGCGCCCTCGTCGGGCGACGCGCCACGAAGCGCGACGGTGAACGGAAAGGACGTTTCGCCCGGTTCGAACTCCTGCTGCTGCAGCAGGATCGTTCCTTTGGGCGCCGTGGAATCTTCGGTGGCCACGACGAGCAAGCCGCGGTCGAAGTCGCGGCCGAACACCAGGTTGGTGGAGACCGCCAGCATCACGCTGCCAGGCGCCGGCTTGTTGCTGCACGCAGCTGCGATCAGCGAGGAGACGGCCAGGACGGACAGCACGCGGAGGCGGAACATGGCCGGTAGCGTATGCCAAGGCGCCGCGCCTTGGAAGATCAAGGCATGGCCAGCTGCTGGCCGCCCGGGAGCGCCAGGCGGTAGCCACTGACCACCGGATCGCGCACCGCGACCGCGCTGCCGTGGTGCAATCCGTCGACGTGGGACGGTTCGTTTTGCAGGGTGCCGCGCAGCGACTTCGCATCGAGCTGCTCGGCCTGCACCCACATGGACTCTATGCCGTCGTCACGGGCGGGAAAGTCGACCAGGACTTGCAACGTGCCGTGCTCCTTCTTCCAGCGGGCCACGATGGAGGGAAGCGCGGCGCGCACCGCCCGCAGGCGCGCCCGGAACTCGGCGTCGGTCTCCGCGTGCAGGCCGGCGTCCGGCGCTTCGAACACCGACAGATCCCGCAGCAGCGCCGCGCGCGCCGGCGGCTCGAGGACCACCGTCCAGAAGTCGTTTTCCGGGTTGCCGGAGGCGAGGTCGGCCGGGGTGAAGTGCAACGCGATGGGCGGCCCTGGCCGCGCGGCCAGGCCCAGCAGCTCGCCCGGCCCGAGCACGGCATCCGGATCGAGCGCGCGCGACGCGGCCACGCGGCACAGGGCAGTGAGCGCGCGCGCAGCGGCCCCTGCATCCTGCACCGGTACGTCGGTAAGCTGGAAGTCCGGACCGCCGAAGCGGCGCATCCCGAGCGTGAGGACGCGGCCGTACTCGGGGGTGCCTTCGTCCGGATCGAATTCCACGCTCACCGCGTCGTCGGCAAACGCCGAGCGCATCTCGACCGGTGGCAGGCGCGCCTTGACCAGCGCGGCGGTCTCGACCCGACGGCGCACCTCGTCGTCTACGAAGCCGGCAGTCTGCTCGGCGAGCGCCGCGGCGATCCCAAAGCCGGCGCGCGCCACCCAGTGCGGCGGACCGCCCGCGCCGCGCAACCGCAGGACGAGCACCGACTTCGAGGCGAAAAAGCGCGCGCGCTCGTCGGGCGACAGTTGCGGCGCCACCAGCTCGGCATCTTCTCGTGGCGGCAGCACGTAGCGCTCGGCACTCATCACCTCGACCGCGAGCGAGCGCTCGTCGCGGATCATCGACTCGGCGGCGGCGTGGAACGGGCCGGCCTCGCCCGGACCGCCGGGCGCGAACGTGCCGAGCAGCCCGCCGAGGGCGCGGCGGTCTTCCCAGGCCGCGAGCTGCGCTTCATCGAGCGGGCTGACCACCGCAAGCTCGACGAAGGCCTCGCGATGCGCGGCCGCTGCGGCCTTCGGGGGCTCCGGCGGGGCCGCGGCCGGCACGGGGCGCGCGCGCCACACCAGCATGCTCGCGAGCGCCACCGCGGCAGCCGAACCGGCAATCGTGAGGCAAGCGCGGGTAGCCTGGGAGACGGGCATCGCTGCCGGAGATACTTAGCATGCGAAGCGATGCTGGCGCGGCGCGTCAACTCGGCTTAAGTTAAAGCCCCGCATG
>JAYUXI010000569.1:0-2934 GCA_043753085.1 Myxococcales bacterium
TGCCCGGCAAAGAGCCGCCGCCGGCGCGCCCACCCGTCGTGCGGCCCAAGCCCACCCCCGCCAACGTCGTGGCGGCTTTGCGCCAGATCGAAGACGATCCCGAGCTTCGCGAAGTGCTGACCGAAGCGAGCCACTACCTGCAGGGCCCAAGCGAATAGTGACCGAAGCGAGCCATTGCTTGCAGGGCCCACGCCAATCACGTCAGCGCAGCGCAGCCAGCCGCTCGAGCCCTTCGAGGCGCTGGAACAAGAAACGCTCGGCCGGGCCGAACGAGGGCAGCAGCAGCCGTAGCTGCTCGATGAAACCGCGCAGCTGCGCTACGTCGACGCTGGAGACGCGGCGCATGCCGTTGTACAGCTCGTCTACCACCACGGCCGGCGGCGGCCGCTGCTGCGCGGCATACAGCTCGATGACGTAATCGGCCCAGCCGCCCTTGCCCGTGGCCGTGGCCAGACGCGCCGAGTACCGCGCCGCTTCGTCGACCAGCGACGGCGGCAGTGCGCGACCGGCACGGCTCGCTTCGATCACGTCGGCGAGGGCCGACGCCAAGAGCCGCTCGGCCTCGGCCGCGCGACCGAGCGCGAGCGCCTTGTCCGCCACGCCGCCGATCATCCGAAATTGGTCGGCGCGGCGTGCCACGCTCGCTTCGAGATCGACGATGTCCGCGCCGATACCGCCCCCCGCGTACTCTGGACTGGGATCGGGAAAGGTGGGCAGCGCCATGTGGGGCACCGTGGCCTTGTTGGCTGGCGCGGCGCGCGGCATGCGATCCATCGTTTCGTAGCCCTGGAGCAGATGCAGCTCGTGGGAACCGATGGTAACCACGTCACCGAGGGTGAGGCTGGTCGGTTCGGGGACGCGCATGCCGTTGACCAGCACGCCGTTGCGACTCTGCAGATCTTCCACGAAGATTTCGTCGCCATCCACCGTGATCAAGGCGTGGCGCCGCGACACCAGCGCGTCGTCCAGAATGATCTGACAGCTCGCGTTCCGGCCCAGGGCGTATTGCCCGTCCGTCAGGTGGTAGTCCTGATCCTGAACTCGCAGGCGAAAGCGCATGGTGTATGGAGCGGGAGCCGGTGAACCCTAGCGCGCCCGGACGTGTCAGCGAGCATTTTCGGCGTTGACCGCGCGGCGTGACCGTTTCAGCGAGGCGCGGCCCCCGGATTGCAGAGTCGCTCGATGCCCTGGCGCCGGGCCAGCTGGACCGGATCGGTGGTGGGTTGATGCAAGTAATGGCCGCGCAGCTCGCCGAGCGCTTCGCCCACCTCTTGCGGGTAGGCCTGCAGCAGACGAGCGAGCTCCTGGCGCATCGTTTCGGAAGGTGCGAACGGCAGCCGCCGGAACAGAAGGATCAGCCAGCAAGCCCAGGTGGGCCCCCCGTTGGCCGCGAACGACACGCGGGCGATGCCGACCGTGAGCTGAGTCAGGGTTTCTTCGGTGACCGGCTGGTTGCGGCCGAGGTACTGCTCGACCTCGGCACTGGCCCGGCTGAGTAACCGTTCGGCGTCATCCGCGCGTTCCAACGACAGAGCACGATCGATCATCTCGACCAGAAGCGTGAGCTCCCACCCCTTGGCGTCGGAGCCGCTCTTTGCCGTGAGTGTTTCCTCGAGACACTCGCTCGAGCCGCAGCTCGGACATGTGCCTGCTTCTTCCGAGTACGGCATGCGGCAGCGCGCGCAATGGCGCAAAAATCCGGTGGTACGGTTCGACGCGTGCTGGCCGGCCACCGCCGTGAAGACGAACTCCTGGGTGCCGATGCGGATGCGATCGCCGGTGTGGAGAGAGACGCGCTCGCGGATGACGACGCCGTTGACCTTGACGCCATTGCGGCTGCCCAGATCGCGCACCGTGACGCTGCTGTGATCGACCTCGATCGTGGCGTGCTCTCGCGAGACGAGCGGATCCTCGATGGTGATGTGGCATTCCGAGCTGCGGCCCAGCATGGTAACGCCGGGCCGTAGATCGAGCTCTTGCAGCAAGAAGCGCAGGCGATAGCGCACGTCGACGGCCACCCTCAAGCCCTACGGCGCCGCGCCGCAATCTGCCAGCGAAAAGCTACTTCTTGCGCTTCTTCGGCTTCGGCTCCGGCTTCGGCTCCGGGGACTGCTCTTGCTGCTTGTTCGGATCGCTGAGCCCGCTCTTGGTAACCGCCGTGATCGACGGGTCCACCGCGAAGAGATCTGGCGGTGTGTGCGCGCGCAGCTTGGCAAGCTGCGCCAGCGTGGCGCGGTCTTCGATGACGATGCCGATCAGACCCTCACCGCTGCGATCGACGATCCGCAAGTGCGTGGTTTGGTCCTGCCAGTCGATCTGCGGATAGCCGTCCTGCGCGCTGCGGCGCGGCTGCGTGGCGAACTTGGTGGCGAGCTTCGCGTCGACTTCGGAGTGAGTGGCGCCGGGCGCGGCGGGCCCGCCGAGAACGACCTCGTCGTAAACCTTCCAGAGCCTGTCGTTGATGAAGAAGTAGTAGCGTTTTTTGCCGGTGACACGCATCAGCATGAGCGCCTCGCGATTGCCGTAGGAGTACTCCTTGGCAAGTGCGCCCGAATCGAGACCGCTCGGCGTCTTGTTGAACTCGATGATGCTTTTGTCGAACGCCACTTTCACGGCGTCGCGCTCGGCCTCGAGCGAGCGCTGCTGCACGCCCGGCGCAGCCTTGCGCAGCTGCGGATCGAAATCCTTGTCGATCAAGCCGTTGCTGCCGATGACCGTACGCGTGAGCTCGGCGCGGGTCATGCCGAAGCGATAGCCGTCGTTGAAGGAGCCGAGCCCGGCCACCGTGGGGGGCTCTTTCGGAGCCGCGGCCGGTTTGGCAGCCGGCGGAGCGGCGCCTCTGGCGCGTGCGGGGGCAGACGCGCCCACGACCAGAGCAACCGCGAGGACGAGCGACGAGCGAGAGAGAAAATGCTTCATGAGGGGCTCACGGTC
>JAYUXI010000570.1:0-2933 GCA_043753085.1 Myxococcales bacterium
CTTTGGGTGGCGGTGAGTATCGGCGTCGTCGGCTGCACGTTGATCACCGGAGCATTGCCCGCCATGCTCACCGCAGGTGTGGTGGCGCAAAGCGCGACGAACTGCCGCCTGCCGGTGTCGTCCACGATGCGCGCCATCCACTGCGCGCCGCCGGCCGCCGGAGCGAACGCGGCGGTCAGCGCGGTCAGCGCCGCCGCCGGGGGCAGCAGCGTACCGTTGGCGGCGCGCACCAGGCGCGAGATCGCGGGGCTGTCCACCGACAGCGTGACGGTGTCGCCGCCGCAGCCGCCGCCGCCGGGGCCGGTGATCGACTGCACGATGTACTCGTCGGCAGTGGTCAGGTTGCCACCGATGATCAGGCGGTCCGGCACCGCGCCAAGCTCGCGCGTGCTCAGGTTGCGGATGGTGTTGTTCGGATCGTCGTCCTGCCCGAAGGAGTCGGGAAGATACGTAATCCCCGACAAGCGACCGAGGCCGTTCGGGAAGCCCGGCGCGCTGTACGCAGCCGTTCCGGCGGGCAGCACCAGCAGCGGATCCACCAGGACGCTCGGCGTGGACATGTAAGATGCACGCGAAAGATCGGACCGGAGGCGATCCACGGCGATGCGCAGCGATAGCTCGGCCACCTGCACGCGGCTCTCTTCGTAGAACGTGTTGGTGGCGATCTTGGCCAGACCGGCCACGGAGATGGCGATGATCAGGCCCGCCGTGAGCGACACCAGCAGCTCGATGAGCGTGAAACCCCGAGACGATCCACGCCGCGTCACAAGGTGACCCGCACGCTTTTGACGGTGGATAGCACGTGCGGCCGGGCGTTCACGTTCGCAACGGCCGGGTTCACCGCGACGTTGGCGCAGGTGGCGATCGGAGCGGCGTTGGCCCGGGGCCAGATCACGCGCACCTCGGCCCGCAGCAGCGTGTTGCCGGTGCCCAGGCGCCGCAGCCGAATTTGCGTGCAGAAGATCATCGACGCGTCGTTGATGGGGACGTCGCGTCCGAGCAGATCGAACGCCGGGCTACCGCCTTCGATCCTGCCGCCGGCGGTCGTCTGCACCGTGGGCACGAACCAATCGAGGTTGCTGTTCATCTGGACGAGGTAGACGGTGCCCGTGAACGCCGTCGGCGTCCTCCAGCTCATCGCGTCGCGTGCCAGGCGCTCCTGCCAGGTGCGCGCCAGGGCCGTGGCGACGTCGAGGGTGCGCGCGTCGTAGTTGGCTTGCACCGACGTCTTCTGCATCGAGATCACGCCGCTCGCGCCGATGGCAAATACGGTCATGGCCATGAGCACCTCGACGGCGTTGTAGCCGCGGCTCTTCGCCTTGGACCGGGCCAGACGCCGGTTCATGAACCAGTCCTCGAGACGACGCGCGCCATGCCAGACGGCGAGAGAACGACGGCGCGGGTGATGCCGGTGGTGCCGCCGCCGCCGCCGGGAAGAACGCGGGTGACGTCGATGGCCGAGACGTTGGTCAGGGCCGTCGTGAAGGCGCCGAGCGCCGCTGCGCTGAACACCTTGCCCGAAGGCGCGAAGCACACGGCGATGAAGGGTGCACCCTGCAGCGTGTTGAAGGCCGTGGTGATCCCGACCTGCGCGTCGAGGTTCTGCCCGAAGTCGTAGGCGGCCTGGCGGCGCAGACCGGCGCCGCTGGTGATCGGGACCCCGTCCCACGCTGTCTGGCTGCAGCTGCCGTCTTCCTGGTTCACGGCGTCGACGTTGGAGATCCAGGTGACGGTGCCGCCAGTGCCGACCGTGAACGACACGATCTGGGCGCCGCCGGTGCCGATGGCGCGGGCGCGGGCCTCGCGGAACGTCTGCGCGATGGTCTGGGCTACGTAGTAGGCGCGCTGGTCGTCCTTGGCGCGCAGCATGGTGGGCATCGCCAGCGCCGCGAGGATGCCGATGATCATCACCACGGTCATCAGCTCGAGCAACGAAAACCCACGCGGCCCGGCGCGGTGGGGCCGGCGCGAGAGGTTGGTCGGGAGCTGGGCGCGCATGGACACGGGCCGCACGAGGCAACAGTCGTGCCGAGAGCACCGGCGCGGCCGCCGCAGCCGAGCGCCAGCATGAATCGCCTGGAAAGGAACGGGTTGACGACGATCGTCGCCATTTCACCGGCCGCGCCGCCACCCGCCGCGGGTTCCTGCTCCGTCATGTTTTGCGAGGTCTGAAAAAGATGCAAAGCAATCGCGTGGTTTGCGCACCATGTGGTAGCCGAGCGGCATGCGATCGATCGGATGGGTTCTCGGCGTGGTTTCGGTCTTCACCGCGGTGGCCTGCAGCGAGTCCAAGCAGGACACTCCGCCGCCCGGTCCGCCCGCCCCGAAAGGGTCGGCGCCGCCCGCCACCGCCAGCAGCGTCGCGGCCGCCAGCGCCCATGTCTGCGCAAGCGGCGCGGGCGAGAACACGGACGCCGAGTCGGCTCCGTTTTTCCCCGCCATGGTCAGTCCGGCCGGCAGCGCCACCCCGTACTGTCTCAGGCCCAAGGGCGAGATCTTCAGCTACGGCGAAAAGGCCAAGCTGCCGATGGACAAGGTATGCACCAACGCGTTCGACGGTGAATGCGAGGTGTACAAACAGTTTGGGCTCAAACGAGTCGTCACGCTCGGCTACGTCGACGACGCCGGCAAGGGCGTCACCGTGGAGTGCGTGCTCTCGCGCTTCGCCACCGCCGATGGCGCGTACGGCATGTTCACCAAGCGCGTCGTGGCCGACGGCGATCCCAAGGGCGAGGGCGTGCCCAAACCGTTCGCCGCGGGTGCTGCCGGCGCCATCGGCACGGGCCGCGCGTACCTCGTGCGCGGCACCTACCTGGTCGAGATCCAGTACAACAGCGACAGCGAGACCCCCGAGCAGCTCGCCGTCTCCAGCAACAAGGTGCTGACCGAGCTCGGTCGCCTCGTCGGTGGCAAGCTCCCGGGCGACGCGGTGG
>JAYUXI010000571.1:0-2932 GCA_043753085.1 Myxococcales bacterium
TTGGCAAACTGGCCAGCGGCACGGTATCGAGCGAGCCCACCGCGAGGGGCTCGGCACGGGACAGCGCGTAACTCAGGTCGTGCCGGAGCGAAAACGCGAAGGCTAGCGACACGAGGGCGGCCAGCACGAGCGCGACGAGCGTGAGCGTGCGCTCGCGCCGCGGGGGATCGGGAAGCGCGAGCAGCTCTTCGTCGACTTCCTCGCGGGAGTCGGGCATCGCCAGGGGGGCGAGCGGCGGCGAATCGGTGCTCATGGTTTTGCAAGCGATGCTTCGCGCGTCGCATCTAGACAATAAGCAGCGCACGAGGGTTCCCCAATGAGAATTTTCGGCTCGCTCCCGCGGCCCTCCTGCACGTATCCTCGGCAGCGCCATGGCAACCGCACCCAAGTCCATCCCATGCCAGTCGTGCGGGTACGCAAAAAACCCGCCGGGCTCGGTCCGCTGCGTCTCCTGCGGGCTCAAACTCGAAGAGCTCGTCAAAGACAAGGCCTCCAACGACACGCGCGCCCGGAGCTACCAGCAAGAAGGCGTCAGCCCCACCTGGCTGGCGGTGGCCGTGGTCGTGCAAGCGTTGCTCACGTGCGCCATCGTGTTCGGGCTGCCGATGCTGGTGCCTTTGTTCGACTTCGAGGGCGGCAGCGGCATGGCCGTGTGCGTGCCCGTGTGGTTCGCCGGCGGCTTCGTGGTCGGGCTGATCTCGCCGGGCCGCACGTTCGTCGAGCCCACCCTGGCGAGCTTTCTGGTGGCCATGCCGGTCACCTACTTGCTGGTCGAGAGCCAGACCGTGCATGTACTGCCTACCTTCCTGTACGTGGTCCTGGCGGGCATTGGAGTCATGTTCACGC
The DNA here is from genome assembly GCA_043753085.1 of Myxococcales bacterium. Classification (GTDB taxonomy): domain Bacteria; phylum Myxococcota_A; class Polyangia; order Polyangiales; family Polyangiaceae; genus JAYUXI01. Next base: position 847 of record JAYUXI010000571.1, read on the forward strand.
TGATCGGCGCCTACGCCGGCGAGCGCGTGCAGGTGGGCCCGACCCCGCAGCGAGCCACGGCCTGAGCGTTCACTCGGCCGCGCTGCCGCTGGCGCTGGCGCCTCGCTAGGCCCACTCGCCAAACGCAGAGCCAGACGACAAAAAGGCAACGCCTCGGCACCCGTGGAACGGGGCCGAGGCGAGCGGACCGGGCTCGGAGAGCCCGCGGAAAATTCTAGCTGTCTTTGCGGTCGCGGACGCGGGCGGCTTTGCCTTGCAAATCGCGGAGGTAGAAGAGACGGGCGCGGCGGACGATGCCGCGGCTCACGATTTCGACTTTCTCGATGCGGGGTGAGTGCGAGAGGAACATACGCTCCACGCCCACGCCGAAGCTGATCTTGCGCACCGTGAAGGTGCTGCGAGCGCCCGCGCGGTGGCGCTTGAGCACCACGCCCTGGAACATCTGGACGCGGTCTTTGTCGCCTTCGACGATGCGGTAGTGCACGCGCACCGAATCGCCGACCCGGAAATCCGGAAGCGTCTTCAGAAGGGGGGATTCGAACTCGGCGAGTTTGGGGATGGTGTTCATTGGCGTGCGCTCGGAAACAGGGACAGGTCTTATTGCACGCGGTCATTTCCCTGTCAACGGGGCGCCGGTATGTTCCCGGGTCCATGGCGTTCGCATTCCTGCACCCCCGCAACTGGCGCGCGCCGTGCCTTCTTGCAGCCTTGTTCCTGTTCGTCGTGCCACGTCTGGCCGGCGCGCTGCCCGACGCGGGCCTGCTGGATGCGGGCCTGCTGGACGCGGGCCTGCTGGATGCGGGCGCCGTGCCGGCCTTCGTGCCGGCCCCCGTCTCGAGCGAGCTGCCCTCGGCCCACGGCGAGCCGCCGCACCCTGCCGAGTCCATTCCAGCGGCCGCGGCTCCGGCGGATCTGGCCCCGGGCGAGGTGCGAGTCCGCGACCGCGTCGTCGTCACGCTGCGCATCGCGCGCGACGGCCTCAGTCCGCAAGCGCGCGCGCGCGCCGCCACGCAGCGCCTCACCGCCCTGCTCGCGCACGTGGCCGAGGCCGGCGCCGTGCACGCCGAGACGCGCCCGGATCGCACGGAAGCCACCATCCTGGTTGGCACCACCGCGATCCTCACCGTCGGCCCCGAAGACGCCGACGTGGCCATGGAGCCGAGCGTCGAGGCTTTCGCCGAGGTCGGCGCCAACGCCCTCGCCGAGGCGTTCAATGCCGAGCGCACGCGCAGCGCGGTGGCCACCACCGTGTTTCGGCTGTCGCTGCTGGTGTTCACCGGCCTCATCTTGTTTCTGCTGCTGAGTCGAACCGGCGCCCTCGCCACGCGCCTGCGCAGCCGCTTCACCGCCGACGATCACAGCGTGCACGACGTCAGCGTCGGCAAGCTGCAGGTGCTTTCCGCCGGCAGCGTCCGCGTACTCCTGTCGGCCGGAGTCACCTTCGGCTACCGCTCGCTGCAGGTGCTGCTCGGCTTCGGCTACCTGCTGTTCGGCCTGTCGCTGTTCGATTACACGCGCCCCTGGACCGAACAGATCACCGGCGCGATGCTGACGCCGATCTCGACGTTGGCCACGCGCTTGGCGATCGGCATGCCGATCCTGGTGCTGATGGCGGTCGGCGCATTCGCGATGAGCGTACTTTTGCGCTTCACCGGCCTGTTCTTCGACAGCGTGGGCCGCGGCGAGACCCGCGTCGAATGGCTGCCGCGCGATCTGGCCCGACCCACCAGCCTGGTTGCCCGTGGCGGCATCGTCGTGCTCACGCTGGTGCTCGTCGCGCCGATGCTCACCGGCGACAACGACGGCGTCGCGGCGCACGCCGCCACCGTGGCGCTCGCGGTGCTGGGGCTGGCCATGCTGCCCAGCCTGGCCTCCGCCGCCATCGGCGCACCGCTGGTGTTTTCACGGCGCCTGAAGAAAAACGAGTACGTCGAGCTCGGCACCTACCGTGGTCGCGTGCGCGAGGTCGGGCTCCTGGAGCTTCGTCTCGAGGACGGTCACGGCGGCGACGTCCGCGTGCCGCACCTTTTCACGCTGTTCCATCCCCTTCGCATCGTCGGCGGCGTGCCCACGGTCGACGTCGACG
>JAYUXI010000572.1:0-2931 GCA_043753085.1 Myxococcales bacterium
GCGCGGCTCGCCGGCGCGGTCACCGTGACGCCGCCCAGTACGCCCGCCCGACCGATGACCCTTGCCGAAAAGATTCTCGCCGCGCACGCCATCGTCGACGCGAAGACCGGCCAGATCGGCACCCCCGGAGTCAAACCTGGCGACGCATTCTTTGCCCGCACCGACGTGCGCTTCAGCCACGAATACGTCACCGCCATGGCCGAGTCGCTCTTCACCGAAGGCCTCGGCAAGGACGCGAAGGTCACCGAGCCGGAGAGCGTGTGGGCGTTCCGCGACCACCTCACCTTCCTCGACCTCGTCATGCCCAAGGCCCACCGCGACATGGGCCTCGACAAGCAGTCGCAAAAGCTCGCCACGGTGCAGGACGAGTTCACCGCGCGCCAGGGCATCAAACTGTATGGCGAGGTGTTCCGGGACGGCAAGCTGGTCGGTTCCGAGGCCATCTGCCACAACAAGGTCATCGAGGCGATCGCGCTGCCGGGCCAGCTCGTCACCGGCACGGATTCACACACCTGCATGGCTGGCGCCCTCGGCTGCTTCGCATTCGGTGTAGGTTCCACGGACATGGCCAACGCATGGTTCACCAAGGACATCCGCGTCACGGTGCCGGAAACCGCGCGCTTCGTTTTGTCTGGCGCCATGCGCGCGGGTGTCTCCGCCAAGGACGTGATGCTCTACATCCTTTCGCAGCCGTTCTTCCGCTCGGGCGAGGGCATCGGCAAGGTGCTCGAGTTCGCGGGCAGCGGCATCGAGCAAATGGGCCTCGACGAACGCGCCACGCTCACCAACATGGCGGTCGAGGCGGGCAGCTTCACCGGCATCGTCGAGGCCGACGAGGTCGTCGTCGACTACCTGGTCGCGCAGCGCGGCCTGAACGCAGCCGACGTGCGGGCGCGCATCGTCAAGGCCGATGCGGGTGCCACGTACGTGCGCGTGTTCGAGCTGGATCTCTCCGCCATCGAGCCGATGGTCGCCACCCCCGGCGATCCGCGCAACGGCGTGCCGCTCGGCCAGCTGAAAAGCAACGCGGCAAACGGCAAGGTCAAGATCGACATCGCCTACGGCGGCTCCTGCACGGGGGGCAAAAAGGCCGACATGGACATGTACGCGCAGGTCCTGAAAAACGCGCTCTCGAAGGGCAAGCGGGTCGCGGACAACGTTGCGCTCTACATCCAGTTCGGCTCGCAGGACATCCGCCAGTACGCCGAGGCGCGCGGCTACCTCGACGTGTTCGCGAAAGTCGGCGCCCAGATGGTCGATCCGTCGTGCGGCGCCTGCATCAAGGCCGGCCCCGGCGTCAGCGACTCCCCGGACCAGGTCACGGTCAGCGCCATCAATCGCAATTTTCCGGGCCGTAGCGGGCCCGGAAAGGTGTATCTCGCAAGCCCGTTGGTCATCGCTGCCAGCGCCATCCTCGGGCACATCGCTTCCCCCGACGACGTCTGAGACCGGAGAACGAATGCAGATTGGCACCAACTCGTACGCCGTCGTGGCGTACCGCCTGCGCGACGCCGCCGGCGTCGAGCTCGAAGACAGCAAGAACGGCGAGCCCATCACCTACGTGCACGGCTACGGCATGCTCGTGCCCGGGCTCGAAGCAGGCTTGCTTGGCCTCTCCGCGGGCGAAAAGAAGATCATCGTCGTCACGCCGCAAGAAGGATTCGGCGTCCGCGACGACGAGCTGATCTTCTCGATCGCGCGCAGCGAGCTGCCTGCCACCGACAACATCGAGCCCGGCGACTTCATCGTGGCCGAAGACGCAGACGGCGACGAAGCCGACTTGCGCGTCGTCTCGGTGCACGACGACCACGTGGTGGTGGACGGCAACCACGAGCTCGCCGGGCTCGTTTTGCACTTCGCGGTCACGGTCGAGAGCGTGCGCACCGCCACGGAAGAAGAGATCGCCGCGGCGTCCACCGCTTTCGCCGAAGACGACGAGGGCGCGCCTGCCCCCCATCCCGAGCTCGACGAGGCCATGCGCGTCGCCATGCAAGCGCTGGCCGGCAAACGACACCTGCCGAACTGAGGCCTGCGCGCGCGGGCCAACTGCCCCCTTCCCATGGGCGGCGCGCTCCGCTAGGTACCGCCCTGACATGAGCGCCGACCGTAGCAACAACCCCTGGCTTTTCGACCTTCGCCTCCGCGAGCGCAACGTGCTGAGCGGCGCTCTGGACGCGAAAGAGCTCGCCCGCCACCTCGGCGCCCTCGTCGACCTCGAAGCCGAAACCGACACGTTCGGCTGGGCCCAGCCCGCCATCGGCGACGGCATGGATGCCGACGACGACGACGACCTCGACGCGGCCGAAGACGCCGCCCCGGTTGCCGAAGCCACCCCCGAAGCCGAGTAAGAATCGCGTGCCCGACCATGATCTCCCGGCCATCGACTTCGCTACCTTCGTGATGTCGGTCGTCCACTCCGCGTGGATGCACCTGGGTCAAGTACCCCACCACGACACGCAAAAACTCGAGGTCGATCTGCCGATGGCCAAGCAATCGATCGATCTGGTCGGTCTCCTCGAAGAAAAGACCAAAGGCAACCTCAGCGGCGACGAAGAGCGGCTCCTCAACCAGGTCCTCGACGAGCTCCGCAGCAAGTACGTCGACCTTACCAAGACCGCTTCCGCGTGATCGCATGAGAACGCCGGCGCTGGTGCTGCTCGCGCTTATCGCGTTTGGCGCGGCCTGCTCGGATCACGTGAAAGATGCGGCCAAACCAATGGCTAGTGCCGTGGCCAGCGCATCGGCTGCAGAGCCGCCGCCGATCGCCGCGCGAGGCTTCCTCGCGCCCACCAGCTTTGCCGACGTGGCGCGGGCCGCCAACCCCTCGGTGGTAACCGTCAACGTCACCGGTGGCGGCGGAGAAGCCGAGCCAAGCCCGTTCGATGGCCGCCATCGGGTGATGCAAGGAGTCGGCAGCGGGTTCTTCGTCGA
>JAYUXI010000573.1:0-2931 GCA_043753085.1 Myxococcales bacterium
CGCCAGGTGGCCGCAGCGCGCTCGCGAAGGTCGCCGAAACGGTTCTCGTACTGGCCCGCGAGCAGCAAGCGGAAGCGCCGGCTCGAGGAGAAGCCGAACGCGGTGAGAGCCGCAAAAAGCAGCGCAAACATGGCAACGCTGTGCATCGTCGCTCGGCCTTATAGGGCGCGAGGTGCCTTGGCAGCAAGGGTAGTGACGCCGCCGTCACGAACGGGCGAGGGTCGACGCCGCTTTTCGCACCTGCGGCCAGCCAGAACGTGGATTGCGCGCAGGTCGGCCGGCGTTCCCAAAGTAGGCCAGAGTTCGCTTCCCCGACTCTGCCGTGGCATGGTGCGCGCGCAACGTAAAACGAGACCTGCTCCGCGCATGCGCGGGGCACGCAAAGGAGATCACATGGTTCGAGTCACTCACATCGGCGCCGTCCTCGCTCTGGGCATTCTGGCAGCGGCCTGCGAAGACAAGCCGAAAGATTCCGAGACCACCTCCACTTCGGCCAGCGCTGCGCCGGTCGCCCTGCCCAAGGCGTCCGTGGCTGCTCCCGCCGCTCCCGCCATGGCCGAGAAGAAGCCGATGGGCCCGCCGCGCGGCCCCGCCGGCATGCTGTTCGCCGCCACCAAGGGACTCACCCTCGATGCGGCGCAGCAGCCCAAGGTCGAGGCAGCCATGAAGGCGATGAAGGACGTCGACCCCGAGACGCAAGAGGACGCGAAAGACGCCGTCAAAGCCCTGCGCACCGAGCTCGCCGCAGAAGTGAAGGCCGGCAAGATCGAGACCTCGAAGCTGACCCCCAGCTACGACGCCATCGAGAAAGCCGCCAAGGTCGACCAAGACAAGGACGCCGAGGCCGTCAACGCCCTCCACGCTGCCCTCACCACCGAGCAGCGCAAGGCCGTCGCCGCCGATCTGCGCGCCAAGCAGGCCATGGTCGACCAGAAGATCGCCAAGACCGACGCGAACTCGGCTACCGCCGACAAGGCCAAGGGCCTCGACATGTTCAAGCCCGGCGAGAACCACAACCCGGCCGCGCGCGAGCTGAAGTGGATGACCGGCGATCTCGGCCTGGACGAGAAGCAGCAGAAGGACGTCGACGCGCTCGGCGCCAAGGACAGCACCGCCAAGGAGAGCAGCAAGCGCTTCGAGGATCTGGCCAAGGACTTCGAGAAGGACAGCTTCGACGCAAAAACGTCAGACCTGTTCAAATCGAAGACGATGCGCGAGCCTCTCGAGGAGCGCACCAAGACCATCGAGAAACTGGTCAAGATCTTGAAGCCCGAGCAGCGCGAGAAGCTCGCCGCCAAGCTCGAAAAAGGCCTGCCGATGCCCGGCGTCCACAGCATGGGCGCGCCCGGCATGATGGGTGCACCAGGCCACGGCGGACCGGGCACGGGCCCCGCCAAAACGCCGTACTGAGGTCGCGTGCAGGGTGCACGCGTCGGCGACGCGTGCACCCTATTGCAACAGCGTTGCATTAGTTTCGCGCCTGCGGTAGACCCGGGGCCATGAGAAACATAGCCGCGCTCGCCGTGTTCAGCTTGGCTTGCCTCGTCGCCTGCTCCGGCGAATCCGCCACGGACAATCCGGCCGGCACCATCGAGGTCACGGCGTCGGGCGAGCAGCTTGCACTCGAGGGCTTCGCCTTTCCGCCGAGTGGCGGCGAGCCGTATTTCATCGATGGCTGGGACGTGCAACTCACGCACTTGTACGTCACGCTCGACAACGTGGTGGTGTCGGAGGGGCCAGACACGTCCGCCAGCGACCAGCAGCAGAAAGGCGCAGACGTGGCCAGGGTCACCGGTCCATGGGCAGTCGACCTCGCCAAGGGCGGCGCAGCGCCAGCCAAGAGCGAGGGCGCGCAGGCGGTGAAGATCACCGAGATCACGGGCCAGAACCTCAACGGCGACGCCGCCTTCGTGGCCGACACGAAGTACGCGTTCGGCTACGCCATCGTGAAGGCAGCGGCCACCGCACGACGCGTGAACTTGGACGCCAACGACGATGCAAACTACACGGAGATGGTCCAGAAGGGGTACACGGTGTTTTACGTGGGTACGGCCACCTTCCGCGGCATCGCCTGCACGCCGCAGAGCGCTGCGCTGGATGCGCTGCCCAAGACGGTGAGCTTTCGTTTCGGCTTCGACGCCGCCACCACCTACGTGAACTGCCAGAACCCCGATCTCGGCGGCGACGAGGAAGGCAGCCCGCGCGGCCTCGCACTGAAGGCCAACGAAACGACCGTGGCGCAGCTGACGATCCATGCGGACCATCCATTTTGGGACGCGCGCATCGAGGACGCCTCGCTACGCTTCGATGCGCTGGCGCTGGTGGCCGCTGCCAAAGGCAAGGGCGCGAGCGACGCCACGGCCCTCACCCTCGACGATCTGGCCGGCGTACCGTACGCGCCGATCTCCGCGGGGAGCAGCACGCTGCAGAACCGCACCTGCGCGCCGGCGCCGGCGCCGGCTGCTGCGGCCGATCTCACCTACGATCCAGAAGGCGAGACCTTTGCCGATCTGGCTGCATTCATGCGTTTTCTGCAGCGCTCGCAGGGCCACCTCAATGCGGACGGCCTTTGCGCGGTGCAAGGCCTCGCGAACTGAGTAGACGCTCGCGAAGGGCTGCTTTTTTCCGGCGCGCGCGCCGCGACGAAACGAAGATTCTGGCCGGCGGTGGGTGCGCGCCCCGATCAGAGCTCGAAGCGCACGACGTGCATTTCGTGATCGAGATCGAACGTGAGCTCGACACTTTCGACCCGGGTGCCAAAGCGCAACGCGAGTCGTACGCGCACCGGCAGCTCGGCGCCGACCGCGGTCTTCAGCCGTAGCTCCGCGCGGTAGATGCCGTGCGCCGGCGCGCCTTCGGAGGCGACGATGGCCTCGACGTTTTGCCCGAAGCACGCCTCGGGGCAGTCCTTCACGTAGCGAAAGGAGCCGC
>JAYUXI010000574.1:0-2926 GCA_043753085.1 Myxococcales bacterium
GGCAAAGCATCTTCCCCCTGGAGACTGCGAGTTCTCTCGTAGAGACCGGGTATCGCTGTCTGGCGCAGCCATTGCATTGAATGTACATCATGCGATTCATCACCGCGGCCGGAGCCCCTGAACTTGCCTTGTTTCCCTTCGTCGCGTGGGCCGTCGTTGCCTGCGGTACAGCCGGCGAAGAGAGCGACCCGACCGACAGCGAGGCCGAGTACAGCGACGATGAGCTCGCTCGTGGGGGCGGACCGACCAGCCTTTACGCCCTGCCGTTTCCTTGCGGCGAAGAAACGCGGGTGACGCAGGGCAACGACGGTCAGCACAGTCACTCCGGCGTGGCGCGCTACGCATTCGATCTGCAGGCTCGAGAACCTCGCTCGGTGGTGGCCATGCGAGCGGGCACCGTGACGAAAGTCTACGACTCGACGAAAGAGGGAGACCGCTGCTGGAACGGGGGCGGCTCGGAATGCAAGGACTCCGGCAACCGCGTCGTGGTGGACCACGGCGACGGTACGAGCTCTCTCTACTTGCATCTTTCCACTGTCTCCGTCGAAGTCGCCCAGCGCGTGGCCCAGGGCGAGGCCCTCGGCATGTCGGGAGGCACGGGGTGGTCCAATGCGCCGCATCTTCACGTGCAGGTCCAGAGGAGCGCACCGGGCAGCTATTGGCAGCAGAGCACTCCGCTCCGCTTCGCCGAGGTGAGAGGCGGTGGCGTGCCGCGGCAAGGCAACGATTTGGTCAGCGGTAACTGCTCTTCGCAACCGAGCAAGGCCGAAGAGCCGACCGTCGAAAGGCCGACATCGAGCGGTCGGATCGACGTGGCGTGCACCTATGGCTTCTATTGTGGCGGAAACGGGAACGACGGCGATCCTGACCTTCTGTACCAGTGCAACCGGGAGGGCACGGCGGTCTTCCCGAAGCGGCGTTGTCCAAACGAATGCGTGCCGCAGCCCGCTGGAGTCGATGACTTCTGCCGATAAGCGTCGTCAGGACGAAGCCATGCGCTTCGAGAAGCGGGCGGACTTCATCGCGGGCAGTACTGCGGGAACGTCGTCGGCAAGCCGGTGGCCTCATACGGAGGCGCCATACGGGTTGTCCGCGAAAAACGCTGCCACGCTGGGCGCGGCGTCGAGAGAGATGTCGTGGCCTAGGCCGTGGTTGCAGAGGGCGGCAAAGTGACCCGCGGCCCACAGGGTGGAGTAACGAGTCATGCTCGCGGCCTCGAAGTCGATGCCGAAGACGCTGTCGCTCGAGCCTCCATGAAAAATCAACGCGGCGAACTTGTTCGACGGGTCGGCGCTGGGGAAGCTCGCTCCGTTCGAAAGCCCGCCGGAGTACGTCGACACGCTGGCAACATACCGTGCGCGCGCGAAGCCGAGCGCCGTCGTCTGCAGTGCGCCCGCGCTCATGCGCATGCTGTTAACTTGCCGGGGGTCGACCAAGCTGGCCTGGGCGAGGCAACCCACGATTTCGTCGGCGAGGAGGAAGTCGTCTTGTTTGGAGCTTCGGTTTACGACGAACCACTCGAACTGACCCGGCCGGGGCGCCGCCGGTGGCGTGCCAATACAGGATCAGGCTCGAGCTCTGGCTAGACGCGTTGCCGAGGGCAAGCTTCACCTTTCGCGGAGGCATGCCGGCGGGAGCAAACGTCACGTCGCCGCAGGCGAGCGTCACCCGCTGGCCCGGTTGGAAAACTTTGCATGGAGGTCCGATCAGAAGCGGAACGAGTAGCCGACCACGGCGCCGTTCGGAGCGCTGGTGGCGCCGGGCGGCACGGGCGCGCCTTCGATGCGCAGGCGTTCGAGCTTCAGCATGTTGCGGTAGGTCTTCGGCGCGAGCGCCGGGATCCACGGCAACATCGCCCCGACGACGCCTGCGAAGGCAGGCACGTAGATGCGCGCGCCGCGCTCCGAAAAGGCCCATTCGGGCGGGACCAAGCCGGTTTCGATGTAAACGAGGAACGGCGCCGAGATGCCGGACACGAGCGAGAGCGCGAGGGCCAGCGGCAGGCGATTGGCGACGGAGCCTTCCGGGCCGACCGGCGGCACGAAGTCTGGCGAGCACTTCGGCAACGACAGGTACGCGCCGCCGAGAAAGGCGCCCCAGGTGAGACCCACGAAGCCGGCCGACACCGTGCGCGAGTACGCGGCACCCGGCGGACCGTTGGGCTGTTCGGCCGTGGGTGCACCCCAGTTTTGTGCGACCAGCGAATCGAACATGACCGCGGTACCGACCAGCGCGAACGTGCTGAGCATGTACACGGAATCGGGTGAGCTGGCGCGCGCGCAGAGGTCTTTCTCGACCACGCCGCGCGGGCGAAAGTCAGATGCCGCGTAGGTGGGGTGCGCGAAGGCGGAGGCCGGCGCGGAGGGGCCTGGTGGCTCGGGCGCGGGAAGCCGGGTGGGCGCCGCGATGGGGGGAATGGTCGCGCTCGGCGTCGTGACGGGCGCAGCGTTCGGCGGCTGCTTCGCGCTCGGATGCGTGACGAGCGCCGGATCGTTGGTGGGCGAGCCGGCCGAAAACGCCGAGCCGGGACCGGTCTGGGCAATCACGTACGCGGATGGCGGCGGGGTGGCGGGCTCCACGGGCGCGCACCCTACCGCGAGACAAACCGAGAACCAATCAAAGCGGCCTTTTGTCTTGCGCAGCCTGCCTTTTCCCGAAAAGGATGGTTGCCTTGCCATGACGTTCAACCCGAATATTTTCCGCGAGTACGACATCAGAGGCGTGGCCGAGACGGACCTCACCGATGACCTCGCCGAGTCGGTGGGCCGCGGGTACGCCGCCATGATTGCCGAGGCGTCGGGCGGCAAAAAGGCGCTCCGCATCGCCGTCGGGCGAGACGGCCGCGTCTCGGGCCCGCGCCTGCACGCGGCGCTCGTGCGCGGGTTGGTGCGCGCGGGCGTCCACGTGATCGACGTAGGCATCGGCC
>JAYUXI010000575.1:0-16715 GCA_043753085.1 Myxococcales bacterium
TCTTCGTGCTGTCGGCGGCGCGTGGTTTGCTCGCGCGCGGCGCGGGAACGATGATCTCGGGGAACTCGACTTCTCGCGTGGCGTGGCCCGCGGCATCGGCGCGCGGGGGCGGCGCGCCACCCGGCGACCGGCCAAACGCAATGCGCGGATCGCGCGGATCGGGCTTGGCCACCGAGTCGCCGAAGGCGCGGGCGACGTTCGCGGCGACGTCGATCGTGGACGACGAACGACCGATGCGGATCGCGCCGATGTCGGTGCCCTGGATGTTGCCGCGGCGGCAGGCCATGGCCACGAGACGCCGCGGGTCGGCACCGTGGGTTTCACCCCAGGTGACGTGGAAGGTGACCCAGTCGGTGGGCGTGGGCAGCGCTCGCTCGGGCTTGCGCTCGTAGCGCGGCGGCGTGTCGTCCGTGCGGGGCGCGTCGAAGCGAGGGCCGCCGTCGCGCTGCGGGCGCGGCAAGCGCGGCTCGAAGCGATCGTAGCGGCCCTCCGAAGCAGCCGCCGGATACTGGCGCACGCCGCGCGGCGCGTTCACGGGCGCGATGTCCCGCGGGCGGGTGCGACCACCGCTGACCTCTGCATGATGCAGCAATCGCGCGAGCGCGCGGGTGACGTCGGCCTCGCGCACGATGCGCTTGGCCAGCGCCCAGGTGCGCTCGTCCGGAACCTGCTCGCTGTGCTCGTCCGTCAGGTCGGCGAGCCAGCGTTTGTCCTGAGCGTCGAGCAGATCGTCGCGGGTGGGCAGGGGATCCACACGGGCCACCACCTTCGCGCGTTGCAAGAGGCGCGTGACGCGCTCGTAGGCCACGGGCGCGACCAGCAAGATGCTCTGGCCCTTCCGACCGGCGCGGCCGGTGCGACCGCTGCGGTGCGTGTAGGTGTCGGGGTCGGCCGGCGCATCGCCATGAATGACACGCGCGACGTTCTGCGCGTCAATGCCACGTGCGGCGACGTCGGTGGCGACCAGCGCGTCGAGCATGCCGGTCTTGAAGGCGTCGAGCGCACGGTTGCGGGCGGCCTGTTCGAGCTCGCCGGAAAGCGCACCGACGCGGAAGCCAGCTTTCTGCAGCTCGCGGGACACGTCCGCCACGTCGGCGCGGGTGCGGGCAAAAATCAGCGTGGCGTCCGGCACGCGGCCGGGCTCGGGCACTTCTTCGAGGCGCGCCTTGAGCAGAAGGTTCACCACGGCGTTGAGGCGCTCGGTGGAGTGGCACAGGTGGATGATGTGCTCGATGTCGGCATTGGCGGCGCCCAGCGGCGTGCCTTCGACGACGGCAAAGTCCTTCTGGATGCGGGCGGCGAGCGCTTTGACCTCACGCGGGAAGGTGGCCGACACGAGGTGGGTGCGGCGCTCGGTGGGCATGGCCGCAAACAGAGCTTCGATGTCCTCGCGAAAGCCCATGTCGAGCATGCGGTCGGCTTCGTCGAGCACGACGGCACGGATCCATTCGGTGCGGAGTGCACCTTTTCGCTGGTGGTCGAGCAGGCGTCCAGGCGTGCCGACGATGACCGCGGGGTTCGTCGAAAGGGCGCGGCGTTCGTCCCGCACGGACGAGCCGCCGACGAGCGAGACCACCTTCACGCCGATGGCCCCGTAGAGCCAGCCGAGCTCTTCCTCGACCTGTTTGGCGAGCTCGCGGGTCGGGGCGATGACCAGCCCGAGTGGCCCTTTCGGCGGCTCGGCGCCGTCTTCCGGCGGGCCGAGGATGTCGCGCATGGCGAGCCCGATGGCGACGGTCTTGCCGGAGCCGGTCTGCGAGCTGATGCGCAGATCACGTCCGCGCAGCTCGGGCGCGAGCACGGCCTCCTGCACCATGCTGAGGGAGGTGTAGCCACGCGCGGCGAACGCGCTGGCGAACTCGGGGGCAAGCACGGCCGGACTCGACGGGTTCGGCGAGTCTTCTGTTTCTTTCGGGGACGTCATGAGGCAGACGCGGCTAGTACCACTGTCTACGGGGACTGCGAATCTTTCAGACGAGAGCCAGACTGAAGCCAGGCGAGAGCGAGGCGAGAGCGAGGCGAGAGCGAGACTAGAGCTTGTCGGCGGCGAGGTCGGCGAGCTCGCTGCGTTCGCCTTTGGTAAGGACGATGTGCGCTGCGAGCTTCTCGCCGCGGAATCGATCGGCGGCCATGCTGAGACCGTTCGATGCGCTGTCGACGTAGGGGTTGTCGATCTGCTGCGGATCGCCGGTGAGGACAATCTTGGTGCCGTCGCCCGAACGCGTGATGATGGTCTTCACCTCGTGTGGGGTGAGGTTTTGCGCCTCGTCGACGATCATGTACTGCTGTGGCAGCGAGCGGCCACGGATGTACGTGAGCGGCTCGACTTGCAGCTGCCCGCTCTCGAGCAGCTCGGCGTAGGCGCGCGGGCCGCGGCGTGTTCCCGACGAGAACAGGAACTCGAGGTTGTCGAAGATGGGTTGCATCCAGGGATTGAGCTTCTCGTCGATGTCGCCGGGGAGGTAGCCGAGGTCCTTGCCGAGCGGAATGATCGGGCGCGACACCAGCATGCGCGTGTAGATGCCGTCCTCGACCGTGCGCTTGAGACCCGCCGCCAGCGCCAGCAGCGTCTTGCCGGTGCCGGCCTTGCCGACCAACGTGACCAGACGGATCGAGTCGTCGAGCAAGATGTCGAGTGCAAAGGATTGCTCCTTGTTGCGCGCGCGCACGCCCATCACGCCTTCACGCGGGACGCGCAGCGTGGTGATCTCGCCCTTGGTGACGTCGAACCGACCGAGGCCGGTTTGCTGCGGGTTTCCGCGGCTGCGCAGCAGAACGCTGAGGTTCGGCTGCATCATCGAACCCTCGGGCGGCTCGATGGCGCCGTCTTCGAAGAAGCGCTCCAGGACCTCGGGCTCGACCTCGACTTCGACGATGCCGGTGTCCTGGTCGCCGGAGTCGACGCGCTGGTTCTCGTAATTCTGCGCGACCATGCCGAGCGCGTCGGCGCGGATGCGCAGGTTCGTATCCATGGTGACGAACACGGTGGGAAGCCCGTGGCCGCTCTCGCGCGCCTGGAACGCGCACTGCAAGATGGCGTTGTCCATCGACGCCTTGTCGAGGCCGGAGGGCAGCTCGGGACGCTTGGCGGGAACGAGCACCTTGAGCGTGCCGCCGCTCTCGAGGTCGACGCCTTTGGCGAGCGAGCCGCCCTTTTCACGCAGATCGTCGAGCGAGCGCGCGATCTGGCGGGCATTGCGACCGCGTTCGCTGCCTTCTTTCTTGAACTGGTCGACTTCTTCGATGCAGTAGATCGGGATGATGACGTGGTTGTCGTCGAACCGAAAAATCGACTGAGGGTCGTGAAGAAGGACGTTGGTATCGAGGACGTAGTTCTTTTTCATGAGGCGCCCCCATGCCACCGGACCCGGGCGCCCACGTAAAGCGAAAAGAGCTCGGACGTTCAGTATGGGCTACCGGACGGTGCAGGCGGTGGTCTGCTCGCCGGCGCCGCCGAACAAGTCGACCACCTCGCAGCTGTAGCCATCACGGCAGTTCGGTGCTGCCGGGTTGCAGTACACCACGCAACCGCCGCCGTTCTGGCCAAGGTCGGCGCAGTAGGCCTGGGCCTTCCTCGAGTTCGACACGCAGCTGTTTTCGCCGCAGGCGCCGGAGCAATATCCGTTGGGCCCATCTTGGAGGCAGCGGGCATTCGGGATGGCGGACGAGCACTCACCGACGTTGGCGCATGGCTCGCCGATCCACTTGCCGGTGATGGCGGGATCGATGCTGCCCGAGTAGCTGAACGCGCGTGAGTACTTGATGTAGATGCGGTAGAACACCCACGCGCCGCCGAGCTTGTCCTTTTCGCCGTACACCGGATCGAGCTGGTAGAGCGCCGCCGACGAGCGGTCGGCCGGGGTGACCTCTACGCCGTCCAAGGTGAGCGCCGGTTTTCCTTCACCCCAGCCGCCGAAGGTTACCTCTTCGACCGAGTCCTGGATCTGCTGCAGGTAGCTGTTCAGCCGCGCGGACACGCACTCGAGCTGGCGGTCGAGGCCGGCGAGCTCGGGCAAGCACGAGCCGACCCCATCGCAGCCGCATTGGAAGGCGTACTCGACGCGGCTCGAATCGTCCGGGTACGCGTCGGCGCTGACCAGGCCCTGCACCATCTGCAGGCGCGTGAGCAGTACGATCGGGTTGATGCCGTACTTGAGCGCGGCCGACAACACTGCGCCGGCGGCGCTGACGCCGTTGGACGAGTACGTGGCGAGAAACGAGCGGCGGTTGTACGGCGTGCGCTCGAAAAACCGCTGCACGGCACTGACTTCGCGAACTGCCGTTGGATCGGTGAAGTCGGACGGGCCGACGAGGCTCGTGGTCTCGTCGAAGACGAACTCGCCGGACGTGTCGACGGCGATGTCGGTGGGGTCGAGCACGGTGGCGGGCGTCACGTCCGTGGACGAGCACGCGGCCAGTACTGCCAGCGACGAGGCGCCGCAGACGGCGAGCGCGCGAATTCGCGAAGGGCGAGCCACGTGAAGAGGTTACTCCGCGCGCACCGGGAAATCGACCCAGGACGTGCCGCCGCGGTCGTCCTTGACGACGACGTAGATGCGGCCGGTGCCTGCGCCCGCAGGCGGGATGAACTCCGCGGCGCGATCCGGGACGAGGCCCGAGGCGCTGTCGTAGAGAAGGCGGCCGTCCTGCGTGAAGATGCCCGACGTCGAATAGTACTGCGCGTAGACCTGCTCGCGGGGCACGTTGCCATCGATCAGAGTCTCGCCGGTTTTTTCTTCCTGGCTCTCGGCAGGTGCGTCCACGTCGAGCTCGACGGTGTCGCAGTCGGCGCGGCGGCTCTCGGTGCACACCGGCACGGTGATGCCGGCGCCGAGGTCGACCGGCTTGCCCTGGTACAAGATGCGCGAGATCGACGGGTTGCCGTTGCGGCGATCCCGGTAGGAGTAGACCCGCGTGAAGCCGACGAGGTAGTCGTCGGCGCCGAGCTTCTGGCCGTTCTCGTCGACGCATTCGAGGGGCATCTGCTGAACGCCGGCGGCCGGATCGATGGGTGCAATGCGCACGCGTCCGGCGCAGGCGATGTTGAACAGGAACACCAGGCCGTAGTCGGTGCCGGACCGAGCGTGGGGGATGACCACGTCGTCCGGCATCGCGAACGAGAAACGCTCGCCCGGAACCAAAAAATCGGTGATGTCGGTGCCGGCCAGGCTGCCCAGGTCGAGCGCGCCCGCGGGCAGGCTCGGGGTGGTTGCCGATGGCGCGCCGGCGTCTGGATCGACGGGGATGGGCAAGGCGCCGGTGGCTGCGAGCACGCGCGTCTGCGGCGCGAAGCATGCAAAGTACAAGTCCGCGGCGGGGTTGACGCACAGCAGCGGCAGCCAGCCTACGACCAGGGGTCTGGTCTTGGTGCGGCGTCCGTCGGCCACGAGCAGGTCGACGCTGACGTTCTCGCCGGGAAGGGCGTACGGCGTATCGGTCTTGGAGGCGAGCACGCGCACGTTGTCGACCACGGACTGCGGCAGGAACGGTCGCGCGCCGCAGGCCACGAGGAGCGCCAGGAAAAAGAAGCGACGGGGGATCATCACAGCTCTCCGCGGATGCCCAGGCTGGGGATGATGGGCAAGCTGCCTCCGTAGATGCGTCGCGAGGAGTTGTAGTTGTAGCTGACGCCCTCGACGTTGGGCGCGTTGTACGAGTTCCAGAGGTCGAGGTAGGCGGCGAGCTTCCAGTGCCGGAACTGCCACGACTTGTCGACGCGGATGTCGACCTGGTGGAAGAGCGGCAAGCGCTCGCCGTTGTTGGGGTACGACAGCGGCAGGTAGGCACCCGCGTTCTGATCGAAGAAGCCGTAGTTCTGTGGCGTACTCATGCTGCCCGAAATGAGGCGGAAGCGGGCGCCGACCTCCCAGCCGCGGCCCAGTCGGTAGCTGCCGAGCATCGTGAGAATGTGCGTTTGGTCGTACTCGAAGAGGCGCTCCTCGTCGCCGTCGCGATCGCGGCGGGTCGACCGCGACAGCGTGTACGCAAGGAATCCGAAGAACTTCGCGTCCGGCTTGTAGCGAAGCAGCAGCTCGGAGCCGAAGGCGCGCCCGGAGCCCGTGTTGCCGCTGCCTTGCACGACCAGGTTGTCGAGATCGCGGTAGAAGCCCTCGAACGACACCTCGATCTGTTTCGTGAGCTCGCGCTCCACGCCGAGCCCGTAGTGGGTAGCGCGGTTCGAGCTGAGGCCTTTCTGGCCAAAAACCGCGTTGGTCTCTTGCGGCTGCGGCGGTTGTCGGAAGACGCCGAGGCCACCCTTGATCGTGGTGCGCGGCTTCGTGGTCACGTCCTGGCGCACGATCATGCGCGGCGAGAGATCCCATTTTTGGGTACTCTTCTCGTAGTCGAGACGAGTGCCGGGCACGAGCCTGGCGCCCTTCCACGGCGTCAGCTCGAACTCCTGGTAGACGCCCGGACGGTACTGGGATGCCTTCTCGGTGATGGTCAGTGCTTGCTGGCTGCCAAACGGGCCGGCCGGAGGCTCTCCTTCGACGGGTATGGGCGGAAGGCGCACGCCGATGCTGTAGGGTGCGTACAGCCAGTCGATGCCGAAGTTGGTGCGCACACCGGGCGCGAGCCGCTGGGCAACCTCTGCGCGCAAGGTGATGGGGTAGCTGTCGAGCTTGAAGTAGTTGTCGCCGAAGTTGAACGCGATCGCATCCTTGCCGGCGGCGGCCACCATACGAAACTGGGTGTTGTCGCTGGCGCGGTTCTCGTAACGCGCCTGGAATCGATAAAATGCGGTACCCAGCCCGAGACTGCCGCCGGCGGCTGGTGCGCCACCGAACGGCGACTTGAGCAGAATCTCGAGCCGATCGTCGCTGCCGAAGAACATCATGCGCAGCGACTGCTTGGCATCGATCCGCTTGTGCAGGATAGCCTGGTAGTCGTAGTACACCGGGGCCGTGGTGACGGCGGCGCCGGTCGCCTCGAGCACCGGGCCCAGCCAGCTGTCGATGTGGGATCGGCGCGCGCCGACAGCAAAGCTCCAGCCCTTGCCGATTGGCCCCTCCGCGAGCACGCGGGCGTCGATGAGGTCGACCTGAACCAAGCCCCGTAGCTTCTTGGTGTCCGGATTCTTGACACCGACATCGACGACGCCGCCCGTGACCCGGCCGTACTGCGTCGAGAAGTTGCCGGGAAAGAAATCGATCTTCTCGAGCAGCTCGGTCGGGATGACCGAGGAGAGCCCGCCAAAGTGGTAGACGATAGGCACCAGCGTGCCGTCGACGAAAATGTTGGTCTCTCGAGGCGAGGCGCCGCGGACGATGAGAAGGCCGGCGAGCCCCGGGGGGCGCGCCACGCCGGGCAGGTTCTGGATGGCGCGGAGTGCGTCGCCGTTGGTGCCGGGGATGCGCGCGAGCTCACGCTGCTCGAGAGTGCGTTTGGTGACCTCGCGCGGGGGCCGCTTGCCGCGCACGGTCACTTCTTCGATTTCTTCGTCGCCCTTGTTGTTGGCGCTGGCACGGGAGCGGGGCGGCGGGGCGCCGAGCGCGGCGCTCTCGTCGCGGTCGAGGCGGAGCGATGCGTTCGTCTCCGTGCCCGGGTCGATCTGCTCCGCGGCGGTCAGCGGCTTGAAGCCAGCCGCTTGCACCTGGACCTGGTAGGTGCCGGGAACGACGTCGTCGAAGGCGAAGTTGCCCTTCGCGTCGCTCTTGGCCACATAGCTGCCGGTCTTGCCGGTTGCGGTGACGATGGCGCCGGCCACGGAGCGGTCGGTGCTGATGGCGGACAGGCGGCCGACCAGACGGCCCCCGGGTGGCGGGAAAATACGCTGGTGCTTGATGCGCGCGGCGATCGGCGTGCCGTTCTTGGTGGCGGGCTCGGCCTTCATTTTCAGGGCCGCAGCCACGGCCGCTTCGTCGAAGCCATGCCCGACTGGGGGTTCCGGCGTGGCCTGGACGATGGCGCCGGTGGCGTCGATCTGCAGAACGAGCGTGACGGTGACTGCCTCGGCGATCTTGTCGACCACCGCTTGCTGCGGATACTCGGCGCCGTTGTCGCTCACGATGCGCGGCGCCACGAGCACCGGAGCGGCAGCAGCGGCGGGCTGCTGGGCCAGCGCGAGCGACGGCGCACACGCGAGCACGCCGAGCAGCAGCAACATCCAGCGAGGGGAAAGCAACGACACGGGCGGGCCGCACCGTACCCGCGCGGCTAGCCGCTTTCAATTCTGAAGAACCTTCGCGGGTCCGTGGGGTAAGGGGGCGGCGTGCGGCGTCTCGGCCAGTCGAATCCCTTCACCAGCGTCCTGCGTTCGCGGTGGGCGTTCGCGCTGGTGTCCGCCGTGGTCACGTTGCTGTGTGCGCGCAGCTTCTACCGGTCGATGTGGTACCAAACCGGCGGAGCGTGGAGCGCGCCGCTCGACGACGTCTTCATTCACCTCGATTTCGCCCGGCAAACGGCCCGCGGAGCCTTCCTCGAGTGGGCTCCCGGCAACGGCTACAGCTCGGGCGCCACCAGCCCGCTCTACGCGCTCGTGCTCGCCGCGGGCTACCGGCTCGGAGCGCGCGGCGGCGCGCTGCTGGTCGTGGCGGCCTTGCTGGCGATGGCCGCGTGCTGGACCGCACTGCTGGGCTACCGCCGCGGCTACGTGGCGCTCGGCCGCGGCACGGCAGCGTTGCTCGGGTTGCCATTTCTCTTTTACGCGGTCGGCGCGGCGGACTGGGCGTTCTGGAGCGGCATGGAGGTGGCTCTTTTCGTCGGGTTGCACGGCGTGGTGTTCGCAGCCTGGTGCCGGCACGCGGCCCGGGGGCGCGCGCCGAGCAGTCGTGCCGTCTGGGGCTTCGGTGTATCATGCATTCTTCTCGTGGCGACCCGTCCCGAAGCGCTCGTCACCGTGTTTTGGTTCGCCGTGGCGCTGGCCTGCTGCACCCACGGGCATCGCGTCCGTACGCTGATTGCCAGCGCGGCGCCAAGCGCCGGGTTCGTCTACGGCCTGTCGCTGGTCAACTACTGGCAAACGGGCGACTCCCTGGCATACGGCGCCCTGGTGAAGCTGGCCTGGTACAACCCGACTTTGTCCCTCGCCGACAAGTGGCTCGACTACCAGGAAAACCTGGAGCACGTGCTGCGCGCCGTCTTTCAGACGCATGTGGGCAGCGTGCCGCACGCGTGCTCGGTCCTCTTCGCGTTGGCCGTCCTGGCGCTCGGGGATCGCCCCCGGCGCAAGGCCACGCTGCTTCTCTGGGCGCAGTGCGTGTCGTGGTTCTTGCTCGTCTCGCTCAACGGGCAGGTGCGCTGGCAAAACGAGCGCTACGCGATGCCGGCGGTGGCGTGGTTGCTGGTGCTGTCGGCCTTTGGTGTGGCGGGGGCGCGGCGCGCGCCGCGCTGGTCGTGGATCGCGGCGACGCTGGCGGGGCTGGGCAGTTTCTTCGCCAGCGCCGTTCCCGACGTGTTCGTACGCCGTGCGCGCTGGCCCTACCCGTTCGACGCCGACGAGCCGCGCCTGCCCCACGCGCTCGGCATGCTCGGCGACGTGGGTAGGTTCCTGCGCGACGTGCCCGTCGTCTGGTACTGGGCCGGCGGTTTCGTGCTGCTGGCCACCCTCGCGGTGTGCTCCCGAACGGGACGCGGCCTCGCGCTCGCGGCAGCCGCGCTGGTGCTGGCCGACGCCACCGAGCCGAACCTGCGCACGCAGCGTTGGTTCTTCGGCCGCGCCAGCAAGAACATCCTCGAGCAGCAGAGCACGCTCGGCGCGTGGCTGCGTGAGAGCGGCGGCGCGAAGCGAGGACGCGTGCTGGTCGGCGATGCCGGGGCGATCCTCTACGCCTCCGACTGGAAGGGGCTCGATCTGATCGGCCTCGGTGGCTACCACGACGTGCCCTTCGCGCGCGCGGGCGCCCTCGGTCTCGGCGCGCAGCTGGAGCTGCTCGAGCGCCTGCCGGAAACGGACCGCCCCGACCTGCTGGCCATCTTCCCGTCTTGGTGGGAATCGCTGCCGCTGTTCTTCACGAGCGCGGTGGTGAAACGCTTTCCGATTCAGGGCAACGTGATCTGCGGAGACTTCGAGCACGTGCTCTACCGGGCCGACTGGAGCCTCCTCCGCAGCGGAACCCAGCCGCGCATGCTCGCGGGCGACCTGCGCGTCATCGACGTGCTCGACACGGGCGATCTCGTCAGCGAGCGCAGCCACCACTACGAGTACGGCCCCACCCGGAAGAACGGCAAGGTCACCTTCAATATCCTGGGCGACGGATCGGACACCAGCCTCGAGGCCGACGACATGCTCGACGCCGGACGCCGCCTGGCGATGGGTTCGTTCGAACGCTTCGTGCTCCGTGGCGCTGCGCCCGGTGCGCGGGCCTACGTGCTGGTCCGCACGGCTCCCGAGGGCGTGCAGGAGTATCGGCTGACGGTGCGCGGGCAAGGCATGGAGACCCGCACCTTGCCGATCCGCCTCGAGGAGACCGGAAGTTTCGTGGAGACTCCGTTCGTGCTGGAACCGCCGATCGCAGCGGAGGTCGAGATCCAGGTCGAAGCGCTCGGCCTGGGTGACTACGTCGGCTATCACGTGTACTTTGCACAATGATGGGCTGGGGCGCGTGGGCGTGGCCAGCCGCTCCTTTCGCGTGGGGGGCCCTGGCGCTCGGGCTCCTGGCGCTCGGGCAGTGCGTTCGGCGTGCGGCCGCGCCGACGCGGATCCCGCTGGTCTCTGCCGCGCTGGCCGCGGCCGCGTCGGCGGCGTACGTGCCGGTCTACCTGCGCGGGGGGCCGCGCATCGTCGACGCAACCGCCTACTGGCTGCAGTCACGTCTCTTCGCCGCAGGCCGGGTGGCGCTCCAGACGGTGGGGCCGGCGTCGAGCTACCGCGGCCGATTTCTTCTGGAAACCACGCCCGGCTCGTTCGCGGTGATCTTTCCGCCTGGCTATCCCAGCGTGCTGGCTCTGTTCCAGGTGCTTGGGTCGCCGTGGTTGCTCGGACCGATGTTGGCCGCAATCTTGGCCGTGCTCACCGCGCAGCTCGCTGCGAAGCTCGTGCCCGCCGCCAAACGCAGTCGCGCCATGCTGGTGGCGGCGGGGTTGTCGCTGGCTTCGGGCGCGGTTCGCTATCACACCGCCGACACGATGGCGCACGGCTTGGTCATGGTGGCTGCCACCGGCGCGCTCGTGTGCATGTTGCAGCCAACCGCGCGAAGCTGGCCCGCCGGGTTGGCGGGGGCGGGACTCGGCGTGGTGCTCGCGTCTCGCTTCGCGTCGGCGCTGGCGCTGGCGCCGGTGCTGGTGTGGCTCGGCTTGACGCAGCGGCCCGAAAAGCTGCGGCGGATTCTCGCGCTGGCGGCGGGAGCGGCGCCCTTCGTCGTGGCGCTCGGGCTGTACCAGCGCGCCATCACCGGTTCGGTGTGGACGTCTCCGCAGGCGCTCTACTACCTCCGTTCCGACGCCCCGCCGGGTTGCTTCCACTACGGCTTCGGCGCAGGCATCGGCTGCGACTTCGAGCACGGAGCGTTCGTGCGCACGCACCTGCCCGGAAACGTGTATGGCGCACGGGAAGCGCTTCTGGTTTCGCTCCGCCGGCTGCGGCTCCATGCGCTCGACATCGCCAACTTCGAGCCGCTCTCGCTCGGGGTAATGGCCGGCGCCGCGCGGCTCGCGCGCGCACGTGGTTGGCGCGCGGCCTGGGTGCTGTACCCGCTCGCGGTGCTGGCGGCGTACGCCCCGTTCTACTTCGACGGCAACTACCCCGGCGGCGGCGCGCGCTTTCTCGCCGACGCGCTGCCGCTCGAGCATGCGCTGATCGCCGTCGCGGTGGCGGGCAGCGTGCGTGGCGGCTGGGCCGTCCTCGGAGTCGCGTTCCTCGGGTTCGCGCTGCATGCTGCGCCCGAGCACGCCCGGCTGCGCGATCGTGATGGCGGCATGCCGATGTGGAATCGGGCGGCGCAAGAGACCGAGCGGCACTTGCTCTTTACCAACACCGACCACGGCTTCGACTTGGCGGCCGACCCGCGTGCGAAGCCACCGCACGTCGTGGCGCGCCTGCGTGGCGATGCCAACGATCGGATGGTGGTCGAACGCCTTGGCTTGGCGCGCTTGGCGTTCTTCGACGTGCAGCGCGGCTTCACGTTCTCCGAGTACTTGCCCGAACGCGGGATCGGCTGGCGCCTCGAAGGCGAGCACGAGTGGCCCGCGCGCGCGGTGCACGACACCAGTGCGATTCCGATCGACGCGCCCGCCCCGTGTGCGCCCGGGCGCGCGCTCTCCGTGCGCGGAAACGCCGCGGACGCCACGCTGACCACCAGCCTGTACCTCGCGGCCAGCGGCACGTATCGGGTGTGGCTGCAGGCCACCGCCGCTGCGCCGACCCCGCTGCAGATCACGCTCGGCGAGCGCACTGCCTCGTTCGTGGTCGAGGCAGCGTGCGCGCCTCTGGACCTCGGCACCTTCGATTTGCACGGGGGCGATCAAGACGTGCAGTGGCTGGTGGGCGAGGGTGCGTTCACGTTCGACGCGCTGGAAGTCCGCGCGCCAGACGCCGTATCGCCTTGACGGACGCTGGTAGTTTTCTATCGTCGGGTGCTCGCATGACGAAAAGTGAGCTCATCGACGCCCTCTCGCTCCGCGGCACGCTCACCAAGTCGCGCGCCGAGCTGGTGGTCAACTGCGTGTTCGATTCCATGAGCGAAGCCATGCGTCGCCGCGAGGGCATCGAGATACGCGGCTTCGGCAGCTTCACCATGCGCCCGCGCCGCGCCAAGGCCGGCCGCAATCCGCGCTCGGGCGAGCCCGTCAACGTGCCGGCCAAGCGCTTGCCTTTCTTCAAGGTCGGCAAGGAGCTCCGCGCCCTCGTCGACTCCAGTCGCGAGGTGGTCCGCGTGCTCGTCGACGAAAACGACCACGACTGAGCACTCTCGAGCGAAGCGCTGCGATGCGAACGACGGCAGAGCCGGCTCCACAGTGAAGGAAAGAGTGCGAGGAAGCGCTCGTGGAATGCCGTGCTCTGGTACAGAGAAGCATGCCCAAGTTTGCGAGCGTCGCCGAGCAGAAGGAGCACCTGCTACGCGGCGTGGTCGACGTGCATGCCCTTGCCGAGCTCACCGCGCTGCTCACCGAATCCCACGCCAGCGGCAAGCCGCTGCGAATCAAGCTCGGGTTCGACCCGACGCGTCCGGATCTGCATCTTGGCCACTCGGTCCCGCTCACCAAGCTGCGGCACTTCCAGGACCTTGGCCACGACGTCGTGCTGTTGATCGGCGAATTCACCGCGATGGTGGGTGATCCCACCGGCCAGAACGAGCAGCGCCCCCGCCTGGCTCGCGAGGACATCCAGGCCGCCGCCCGAACCTACGCGGAGCAGGCCTTCAAGATCCTGGACCGCGAGCGCACCGAGATCCGCAGCAACAGCGAGTGGCTCGACGAGATGAAAGCGACCGACCTCGTCGAGCTGATGGCAAAGATGACCGTCTCGCGCATGCTCGAACGCAACGACTTTTCCACGCGCTTCAAGGAGCAGCGGCCGATCTACCAGCACGAGTTCCTGTACCCGCTGCTACAGGGATACGACTCCGTGGCGCTCGAGTGCGACGTCGAGATCGGTGGCACCGACCAGCTGTTCAACTTGCTCGTCGGCCGCGACATCATGCCCCGCTACGGCAAGCGCGGTCAGGTCGTGCTCACCACGCCGTTGCTCGAAGGCCTGGATGCGAAGATGGGGCCAGACGGCAAGGTCATCGGCAAGAAAATGTCGAAGAGTGCCGACAACTACGTTGGCCTGGACGAAACGCCGCTCACGCAGTTTCGCAAGTTGATGCAGGTCGACGACGACGTGGTGTTCCGGTACTTCGACCTGCTGTCGACTCGCACCGCCGCCGCGATCGCCGCCTTGCGCGCGGAGCGTGCCGCAGGCCGCAATCCGCTCGAGATCAAAGCCGAGCTCGCCCGCGAGATCGTCGCCCGCTACCACGACGAAGCCGCCAGCCTCGCGGCCGAGGCCGAGTTCAAGTCGGTGTATTCTGCAGACGCCATCCCGGCGGACGTTCCGGAGCATGCCTTCGACACCGAAGGCGAGGGACTGTGGATCGCCAAGGCGCTCTCGCTTGCCGGCCTGGTCAAGAGCACCGCCGAAGGAAAACGCCTGGTCGAGCAGGGCGGGGCAGAGATCGACCGCGCTCGCGTGACCGATGTACAGTACAAGCTCCCGAAGGGCGGCCGCTATCTGGTCAAGGTCGGCTCCAAGAACCGGCGCTTCGCCTGGATCACGGTGAAGGCGTAGTCCCGGCGGTGTCGATGCGGGCGGCTTCGCGACGCCAACGGTGCGCTCTCGGTCTCGTTGCGGCGTGCGCGCTGGCCGCTTGCGGCACTCCCAAGGTGCCACCGTCGCCTGCGGAGCGCACGTTTCACCTGGCGCCGCTCAGCGATCTGGTGGTCACGCCCCGGCTCGCGTGGCTGGTCCTGGCGAGCCCGCGCGCGCTGTACGCGTTGCCCAGCCTGGCCGTTGCCCTCGAAGAAGTGGTGAGCTCGCAGCGCCTGGGCGCGTTTGCCGCTGTCCACGGTGGGCTCGACCCTCGATCGCTCCAGGAGATCGTTTACGCCACCTACGAACCCGCGCCGGGCCACGAGCCGGGCGTGCTCTGGCTCGGCCGGGGCTTCTTGCCGTCCACCCAGATCGAGACCGCCGAGCTCCGCGCGGTGCCGTACGTTCGCCAGCACGCGCGCGACGCTTCGGGCCTGATCCGAATCGAGGGCCGTGCCGACAACCGCAGCCTCGAAGTGCTGCTGTTCGGACACCAGGGCATGCTGAAGGCCGAGGGCGCGCCGGTCCCGGCCATGGCGGCGCGGGCCTTCGCCGAGGGGCGTCTGAGAAAGACGCAACCCGCCTTGCGGACCGGCGTGTTGGCCGAGGCAGATCGCGCCGTGGGGCCAGCGCCGCTGCGTGCCTTCGCCGCCCGCCCGGACGTCAGCTTTGCAGGCGACGGCCTGTTCGAGCACTTCGAGGTCATTGCGGTCGCGCTGTCCCCGCGCGAGGTGGAGGGGACGCTGTGGCTGTCGGTCCGCCTGGTCGGCGTCGGTCCGTTCGGTGGGCGCGAGACCGACGTGGAGGCGGCGGTGCGAGCGCGGCTGAGACGCCTGGAAACCTCGCGTCTGGGCTCCCTGCTCGGGCTTAACGGAGCGCCGCCATGGACTGTGAGCGCCACTGCGCGCCGCGTGATCGCGGAGCGACGGGTGCAGGGTGCACCTTTGCTGCACGGGCTCCACCTGGCCACCGGGGCCGACACCGACGAGCTTTTCGCTGCGCCATGAGCTGGCCACTTTACGCGTGGCCGTGTGGGCCCCATGCTGGGCGCACGATGTTGCGTCTTCCGATCGCTTTGCTCGTAGCCTTGGCGTCGGCTGGCTGCTCTTCGGTGCAAGCGTCCGCCATCCGCACGGGCGGAGAGTACGAGCCCGCACACACCGGCGCAGTCGCAGTGTACGCGTCCGGAAAAGTGCCGGTCGGCGCTCGTGAACTGGGCGTGGTCGAGGTGCATGGCTCCCAGGCCGACGCGGAGGTGGGCGTGCTTTTTCCCGCATTCGTAAAAAAGGTGGCGGCAATCGGCGGCAACGTCGCCATCGTAGACGGCGTGACCGGGCGCTTCGAGCTCGTCACCCGGCCGTACACCGAGTCCTTCTACTATCCCTGCGGCATGCGCGGCACGTGCATGGGTTCGCGCATGTACGCCATCAACGACGAGGTGCTCACCGTATCGATGTACGGCCACGCCTTCCGGAGCGAGCCATGATGCGCGGCGCACTTCTGCTCCTGCTGGTCGGGTGTGGCCATACCGACTTTTCCGAGGTCGTGCTTCGTACGCCCACGGCCTCGCAAGGCCCGGTGGCGATCTGGGTCAAGGGCAAAGCCCCTTCTCGGCCCTACTACGACGTGGCCATCGTGCAGGCGGTCGGCAGCGGCAGCGAGTCCGATGTGGAAGAGGTCGTGGCGGCGCTCTCGGCGCGTGGCGGCCAGCTCGGCTGCGACGCGGTGGTGCGGGTCGACGTCACCCAGGGCACGGCGCGCACCCACGCCGCCGGGGTTTGTGTAAAGTACACGGGCAGCAAGTGAGCCGGCGCGCCGCCGTAGCGGCCACCGTGGTGCTGCTCGCCAGCACGTCGCGCGCGCAGTCCAGCAGCCACGAGCACGGCGACCAAGGCGAGCACGACGAAGAGCTTACCGGACCTCTGCCGGCACCCAGCGCGGCGCCGGCGCTTCCCGAGCAGGCCGGAATGCTGCGGGTGCCAGGCGGCCGCTTCGGGTACGGCGTGCGAGAGTCGAAGGGCGTCGCCCACGACGCAGTGCTGCGGCCGTTCTGGCTCGACCGCACGGAGGTCACCGTCGGCACGTACGAGGCGTGCGTCGCGGCGGGAACCTGCGCCTTGCCTGCCCGGACCAGTCCGTACTGCACGTTCGGGCGCGGCGATCCCGCGCTGCCGATCTCCTGCGTGAAGCATTCCGCCGCGGCTTCGTACTGCGCGGCGCGGGGCGCGCGCCTGCCGACCGAGGCGGAGTGGGAGCTCGCAGCCAAGGGCACGGCGCCGCGGCAGTACCCGTGGGGCGACACCCGGGCCCTGTGCGCAATGGCCGCCACGCTGCGCTCGGATCGTACGGCCAAGAGCTGCACCGGCAGCGGCCCGGGGCGGGTCGGCACGCATCCGCTCGGGCGCAGCCCGTACGGAATCGAGGATCTAGCTGGCAACCTCGAGGAGTGGACGGCAGACTTCTATGCGGAGCCGCTTCCAGCTGC
>JAYUXI010000576.1:0-2922 GCA_043753085.1 Myxococcales bacterium
GCGGCTCCTCCAGCTCGTCGGGCGGCACCCCCCTCAACGGCTGCACCTCCTTCGTCGACCACACGGGAGATGCTGCCGTGAACATCAACTGGACACTCCCACTCGACGACGCGGACAAGTGCTCGAAGATCAAAGCTGGAACCACGGTTACGTGGACGGGCAACTTCGAGCAGCATCCCCTCAACAGCAAGGGCGGGACCGCCCCCTCGCCCATCGCCGCGTTCTCCGACCCAGCTGCCAACAGCCACGACGTCACCTTCGCGGCGGCCGGCGACTTCGGCTTCGTGTGCACCCGGCACGCGGTCATGACCGGCGTCATCCAGGTCGTGCCCTGACCATCGCCTCTTGCGGCCACGACGCCGCCGCCATCGCCTAGCGCGGTGGCGTCACCGGCAGGGGCGGCAGAGGCCCCACGATGGCGTCACCCAGCGGCTCCGGAGCCGAGACCGAATCGGTCTTGGCGTTGGGGCCGCCGCCTTCCGCGGTCCCAGCCGGCGTACCCGGATCCACGTACAACACCACGCGCTCGCCCGTCTGCAGTGCATCCTTGCGGCCCTTGCGGTTGATTCGCTCCATGAGCCCCGGGCTCACGCCGTGCGCGTTGCCGAGGGTCTCGAGCGTGTCGCCGGCCTTTGCCGTGACCACCTGGCGCGAGCGCCCTTTGCTCTCCCAGAGATTGAAGAACTCCGGGCTGCCGACCGCCACGATGCGCACGTCTTCGGCGCGCGCTGCCGCCACCGACGCGAGCTCCTGGCCCTTGGGCACGAAGACTTGCAGGGTCATGCCGTCGTGCAGGCGCGCCTCGGGATCAAGCACGTTCCAGCGCCGGAGATCGTCGGTGGTCACACCGAAACGCGTGGCGAGCTCCTTGAGCGTGTCGCCAGTAATTATTCTGTAGAATACACGTTTCCGGTCGGGGTACGCGAAGGTCTCTTGCGGGACCACCACCGTGCCGTTGCTGCCCATGGCGGCCGCGGCGTCTCCCGGCGTGGCCCCCTTCGGCAGCAACAGCACGGTGCCGGGCCGCAGGCCTTCGGCGGCGGTCAGCTTGTTGAGCTCGGTCAACGCGGTCGGCGTGACGCCGAAGTGCGAAGCGATCTCCGGCAAGGTCTCGCCGGCGCGCACCGTGTACCGGTCGAGGCCGGTCTGCGATTTCTTGGCGAGTGCGTTCTGCGTGCCCTCGCCCTTGCCGCGCGGAACCTTCACCACGTACGGCGCTTCGGGCGGCGTACGTCCAGCGCGAAGGGCGGGGTTCAGCACCTCGATCTCCTTCACGTTGACGCCAGCGGCCTGTGCCACCGTGGCGAGCAACGTCTGCGGCGCCACCATCACGTCCTCGCCTTCGACGGCCGCGTCCTTTGCCAGATCTTTGAAGCCGAACAGCTCGAGGTTCTTCATCACCACGGCCAGCGCGAGGATCTTCGGCACGTACAACGTGGTCTCCCACGGCAAGCCACCTTCGAGCTCGGAGAGCGCCCAGTAGTCGTTGGTATTGTACCGCTTGAGCAAGCCGACGATGCCGCCGTAGCCCATATTGTACGACGCCATGGCCAGATCCCAGGTGCCGAAGCGACGCTTGAGATCCGACAGCAACGCAGCGGCGGCTTCGGTGGCAGACACTGGATCGAAGCGCTGGTCTGCCCAGCGATCCTGCGCGAGCCCGTACACCTTGCCCGTCTCGGGCATGAACTGCCACAAGCCTGCTGCGCCAACGGGCGACCGCGCGCGTGGGTCATGCGCGCTCTCCACCATCGAGAGCCAGAGCAGATCTTCCGGCAGTCCTTTTTGACGGAGCACGCTGCGAATGCGCTGCTCGTACCGACCCGCGCGCCGTGCGAACACGGCGATGCTGGAGCGACCGCGTGGATCGCGCGTGAAGAATTCGACGTAGCGGACGATCCGCGGATTCCACACCACCGGCAGCTCGGGCAGCGCGACCTTGCTCATCCACGCGAGATCGCGAAATCCTTCGGCGGGGGCGGCGTGTGGCGGAGGTGGAGCTTCGGGAACACCAGACGCATGCACCTCGGGCCGCGGCGACGGAAACGGTAGCTGGCGGGGCCACGGCGATCCCAGCGGCGGCGCGGCCGGCGGAAATATCTCTTTCTCGGCCGCACGCAGCGCCGCCAGCTCCGGGCTCTCCGCGCCCATTCCCGCGTCTTCGGCGGTGGGTCCGCCGGCGATCTGGCGTCGCACGGCGGGATTGGCAGCGGCAGCCGGCGGCTTGTTGCTCGGCAGCTTCGGAGCCGCAAGCTTCGCGGGAGCGGACTTGGTAGCCGCCGTGTGAATCTTCGGCACCCGGGCCGGCGGCGCCGCGAACGCACCGCCGGTGCAGAGCAAGGCCGCCGCAGCGAAGGAGAGGGTACGCCGCATGCCATGACGTCGTAGTAAGCGCAGCCCGGCAGGGTCAACTTTTGGGTCAGCCTGCCCGCCTTTGCAGAGCTTCGTACAGGCAGGAAAACCAAGCTTCAGGAGTCGTACGGCCTGGGCTTCTCGTGCGGCCAGCCGTACTCGTCCAGCGCGTGCCGCGCCAGCTCCCGCAAGGTTTCCCAGCGCGGCTCGTCGAGGTTGTCCCAGAAGTTCGCGTGCCCGTTGCCTGCAAACTGCATGAAGAAGGTCTGTATCCGGGCCAGGGCCTCGCCTTGTTCGGCGGTGAGATCGCCCTCGTCGGCGCGCATGGCTCGTTCGACCACGCTTGCGAGCTGATCTGCCGGGCTCGAAAACTCGGGAAACAAAGCCCGCTGAATTCTGGCGGGCTGGCAGAGCGCTTGGAGAGCGCGGCGGAGCGCGCGCGTCATCGGCGCCATGGTATCCACCCGCCGCCCAGCGGGAAACCTGTATGGTGCGAGCCGTGGAGAAGTTTCCTGTGGCGCTGGCCGCGGCATGCATCGGCGTCGGTGGTCTCGTCTACTTCGGGTTTCG
>JAYUXI010000577.1:0-2903 GCA_043753085.1 Myxococcales bacterium
AACGAGTCGTACGGCAACTACGGCGACGTGATGTACCGGGAGACCTGGGTGCACGAGAACGCGCACCTGGCGTGGGCGATCGCCGTGCCGGAGATCGAAGGCACGCACACCCGTATGTTCACCGAGGGCCTCGCCACGCTGACCGAGGTGGAGTTCACCGCGTCGCACTTCGCTAGCGAGCCGCGCGAAGAGTACCTGGCGCGCCGCTACCACAACATCCGGCTCAACTGGCTGAGGAACGGCACACTCGAGAAGTTGCCATCGGTGTACACCACCGAGGCGAAGGCCAGCGCCACGCTCTTCGGCGACTACCTCGAGTACTCGGGGTGGGCCTACGAGAAATCGGCCGCCACGCTCGACCACTTGCGCGCCGTCTGCGGCGACGAAGCGTTCCTGCGCGCCCAGAGGAAGTACGCCACGCAGTATCAGTTCGAGGGCGCCACGCTCGACGAGTTCCGTGCGCTGCTCGAGCAAGAGAGCGGCGTAGATCTCGCGAGCACGTTCCAGCGCTGGGTCACGGGCACGGGCCGTCCGCAGCTACGTGTAGGGTTCACCAAAACCGCAACCGGCACCGAGATCGTGGTCGACAAAGACGACGACCTCGCCATCCCCCTGCAGCTCTGGATCACCGCGACGGACGGCACGCGTACGGTCGTGCCTGTCGTCGCGGCGGGGGCATCTACCCGTCTGGCCGCGCCGGCCGGGATCGCGGTGTTCTCGGTGCGCCCGAATCCGCGGCAGGGCGTGCTCGCCCAGCTGCGCAGCACCACCGCCGGCGACACGAACTTCGACGGCCAAGCCGACGGCCTGGATCTGCTGGCGTGCGCGAGCCACGTCGGTGAAACGTTCGAACCGAGCGACGGGCCTGGTCTCTGGCTCACCGACACGTACTTTCCCGTCGAGTGCGATCGCAACGACGACGGCACCATCGACGACCGGGACTGGCTCGACCTCGAAGACGGCTTTGCCTCGGAAGGAACGGCGCAGTGAAGGCCATCGTACTCGCCGCGCTGCTGGTCGCATGCTCCTCCGACGAGCCTGTTGCGAAGGGCAAGGGCACCCCGTCGGTGCCCGTGATCTTGATGCCGCCGGCGACCGGCACCGATGCTGCCGTGTTCGTGCGCAGCAGCGTGGTCGGCGATCGCATCGTCGCCCAGATCGTCACGCGATCCACACCGGATCTCTCGGGCGCTGCGCTGCGCGTGTCGTTCCCGTCGTGGCTGCGGTTCGACCGCCGCGACGACGAGTCGGGCTGGAGCGCCGCCACCGTGCACCACACCAAGGTCGGTCCGGAGCGCGAGGTCATTTGGGTGGACACCACCAAAGGCGCGCAGAAGGGCCACGACGCCCCGGCCGCGGGCGGCGAATCGGTACTCACCACGCTGTACTTCGCGCACGACGCCCAGCCGGCCGCGGGCGCCGGCGCGCTGGTGATCGTGCCGCAGCGCTCCGAGCTCCGCGACGCCGCCGGCAAGCCCGTGGCGGTGCGCTACTACGATCAGGCGTTCGACTCGCTCGAACCCTGAGGCGTCACGGCACGGCCAGCTGGAAGCCTGCGCTCCAGTTGACCAGCGGCGCATCGCCCCGCTGCGACGGCGTCGCGTCGGAGTCGCGCACGTTGCCGCGCACGCCCGTGGTGGGCCCGGGGCAGCCCGGCACCGGCGAGGCCGACACGGCGTAGCGCAGCCGCCGGTTGCCGGATGCGGGCGCCGCGGCCAGCGTGATGCGCACCTGATCCGGCGCGACCACCGCGACCGAAGTGATGCCGATGGCGCCGCCGTCGTCCACGTAGGAAAACCCATGGCTGCCCGGGTTGGTGACGGTGACGGTGTCCAGCACGAGAGGCGGCACCGGCACGTGGTAACGCACGGTCAGCACGTTGCCGTCGCGCGTGATCGCGAGCGGCCGAACTGGCTCCCAGGCCTGGCCGGTGAACACGGTGCGCGCGTAGGCCTTGCCGAAATATTCCCCGAGACGGCGATGCGATTCCGGTGAGTAGTGCAGGCAATCGTCCTGGTACGAAAGCATGTAGCTCGGCGCCACGACGATCACCTTGCCCGGCGCGCGCTCGTGGGCGCGGAGCTGATCGACCGCCACTTCGTTGTACGTGCGCTCGCTCCACTGCAGCTGCAGTACGTAAAGCGGGATTGGCAGGGTTTGCCCGGTGATCGCTTGCACCTGCGTTTCGTAGTCACCCTGCCACTCGAGCAGCGCATCGGCATAGTTCGTGATGGTGTTCGCCGAGCCGTCGGTGCCGTTGCGCGGGTAGAGCATGGTGTAATCGTGGTGGTCGCTCTCGCCGTGGATGGTGGTGACGGCGCGCACCGCGTACGTGCGGTTGGCCGCGGCCGCGAGGCGCTTGGCGTCCCGCACTTGCTGCATCCCCTCTTCGAACGCGCCCAGGTAGTTGCGACCGGCGTACCACGTGCAGGTGCCCATGCGCAGGCAGTGGTACGTATTCCCGCTGCGGCCGTGCAGGCTCACCAGGATGTCGTGCTGGGTGTACTGGGTGCCTGGAAAGTACACGTTCTTGCCGAGGTACGTGGCCTGGTTGGCCATCGCGCTCGACATGGTTTCGCGCGGCGTCGGGCTGAGCGGAAACACGTCGCCCTCGCGCAGCGGCACGAAGCCCTGCGGAGTTTCGTATTCCCGGCAGCCATCGCCGTCGCAGTTCTTCGCGGTCATCACGCCGACGTCGAAGCTGACGTTGCGAAACGGCTGCGTCACGGTGAGCGCCGCCGGGTGCGAGCTGTTGGCCACGGCGTTGGACTGGCCAGTGGACAGAATGTGACTGAGGTCGATCGCCTGGTACGCGGGCAGCGGGTGGTCTTCGTTGACGAGCGAGACAGCGGGCGCGGCCAGCCCTTGGTAGCCGAGATCGTCACTCACGGCGGCGCCCACCG
>JAYUXI010000578.1:0-2896 GCA_043753085.1 Myxococcales bacterium
TTACCAGAGGAAGTGCGAGCAGTACGTCTTGGCGCGCGCCGTGCAGCTCCAATCACCCATGACGCTGTCTGGCACGAATCGGCATTCCCCCAACGTCGGCGTGTCGAGCACCACGGGGGCAGCAGCGGACGCTCTCGTGCAGACAGGCCCGACGTCGGCGTCGCAAGCTTGTACGGCGGCCTGCTTGGCAGCGTTCTGCGCGTCCTGGTAGGCCCGGACCGGGTCATCGTTTCGGTAGGTCTCCGATGCCACGATGTCCTTGTCGTACAGCGAGCAAACTACGACTGGATCTGGACCTGGACCTGGGTCGGGATCACCGCCGCCGCAGGTATCGCACGGCGGCGTGTCGTCGTCCGAGGGCGGGTCGTGGAAGGGCGGCTCGATCGGTTCGTCGTCTGGGGGAATGGGAACGTCGACGGTGGTGGTGCCGCCCGGCAGCCTGCATGCGCCTTGCGTCCAGGTGCCACCGTACTCGGCGCAGTCTGCTTGGTCGAGCGCCGCCGACCGTGTGTCTAGGGGCGCGATTTCCTCGGCCGGCGCGCAACCGGCTTGTGCCATCGCGGCCAGAATCCCTGACCCGAGCAAACCGAGGAGCGAGCGCTGGTACGTGAGCTGAGAGAGAATTGCTTTCATGCCATCATGACGGCGGGGCCGGCCACGGGTCTCACCGAAATCGGTGCCTGGGTTTCGGGCGGCCAGCACTCCATCACGGCGCGGAGGCTGCAAACGGGTCCGAGCGCATCGACGAAACGACGAGGGATCCGCAGCGGACGTAGCCATCCTGCATGAAATGCTGGGTTCTGCTCAGGCCGGTGTAAGGTCCGCAGCCTATGGAGTGGGTCTACAGAGCAACCAGAAGCAAGATCGACGCGATCTCGACGATGATCCTTGCCGACAAACGCGGCTTCGTGTGCCGCACGGGGCGCTCCGGCGCCGGCGCATGGGCCACCAACGTGAAAACCGTCGCCGTCGGCGACGTGATTCATTTCTACTACACGCAGGCCGGCAAAAAGCCGCGTGAGTTCGGAGCCTACGAGGTTCTGTCGCCCGAGTCGCACGAGCGCCCGGATCTGTTCGGACCGCCGCTCGAAGGCACCGCCCTCTACGAGGTCGCACCCGGCGAGCTCGCCAACTACCTCGAAGCCGTCGGCGCCGTGACCGATCCCATTTCCGACGTGTTCACCGGCTGGGTCATCAAGCGCGTCGGGCGCTCGCCTGCCTTCGATGCAAAGCTGTTTACCGGCATGAACACGCTGCAGCAGTACGACGTCGACGCCCACGTCGCCGACGACGCGATCTGAACGCAGCCGCCGCCAGCTGCGGTGCATCTTTCGCGCCCGATGTTGGTCACACCGGCGCCACGGCCGCCGAGGTCCGACCATGCGTAACGCTCTCTTTTTGCTTCTGTGCGCCTGCGGCAGCGATGCGACCCTTGCGCCCGTCGTAGCCGAGCGGCTGCTGCCGGCCGCGCCTGCACCCGGCGCGAGTGCACCCGCGCGGACATCCGGGCCCACAAGCCTCGACGCGGCCACCGTCGACTTCCTGCCGAACGGCAACCTGGTGGTGATCGAGCCGGCCGCCGCGTGGCTGTTCGACGGCACGAGCTGGATAGCGCGGGAGTTCGCTGCGGAGACCGGGATCTCGCTCGAGCGCATCTACGGCAGCCCACAAACGTTGCTCGTGGTCGGCAACAAGGGCGGCTGGTCGGCGCATTACGACTCGCTCGAGGTGCTCTCGTCGATCGATCTCGGCTCTCTGTACCGCGGCCCGGGCCGCGTGGTCGACGGCGTGGTGGTCCTGCCCAACCTGCGCGGCAACGGTCAGGCACCCGGCCCGAATGATCCGTTCGACGACGCTGCCGTCGTGCTGGAACGCGCCGGCAAGCCCGTGACGTTGCGCCTGCCGCGCGCGGCTGGCCCCACGGAGGTCGCCGCCGTCCGGGTCGACGGCGATCTCGCCGTGATCACCTGGCAGGCCGACACCACACTGAACGCCGAAGCGTACGCGCTCGACAGCGGAGCTCGGCTCGGTGAGGCCGCCCCGCACGACTCCGCGTTCCCGATGTCTTCGATGGTAGGCCACCTGCAATACTACATCGCGTTCGCGGCGCCGCCGCGGGCCGCGGCAGGCGCCTCGAGCCTCTCTTCATCCGGTCCGCCGCCGCCCACTCCCACCGCGTTCGGGATGCGGCAGCCAATGCCCCCTGCCGCAGTCGGCTACGTGGAACACGCCCCGCTCCGCGCTTTGGTGGTGCGCGACGTCCAGTCCGGTGTGGTGCTGCGCCAGCGTGCGATCCCATGCAAGGGTCAGCTCGCGAACCCGACGGCCTCGCCGGACCAGGGCACCGTGCTGGTGACTTGCCAGGGCACGGCCATCGTGATGGACGGACGCACGCTGCTCGAGCGACGTCGCATCAAGAACGTGATCCCCGGCTGCGACAACGGCTTCGAGCTCAGCGGGCACATCGAAAACGGCGGCACCTTGGTGGTCGAGGGATGCATGGGCGTGGCGCGCCTCGACCTCGGCACCGGCCGCTATCTCTGCGGCGACAGCGCGGGCGTGATGGGCGGCCCCTACGAGCCCATGAGCAACGAGCGGTTCGTCAAGCCAGCCGCACCTCGCTGCTCGGCCAGCAGCGACGACGTGTCGCACCAGCTGCTCGGTTCACGGAGAAACTACAGCTATCTGTTCGAGGAGAAAACCCTGTTGGGCCCGCGCCAGACGCGCATCCAGCTCGAGCCCGAGGCGGCGATTCCGGCCCTGTCGGCCGCCGAGGACCGCATCGCGTACGTGAACGGCAACACGCTGATCGTACGCGAGCTGCCGTCGGGCAAGGTGCTCGACCTGCCTGGCAAGTAAAGCTACCGTCCTGTCGCTCCGATGGGCAACGCGCACA
>JAYUXI010000579.1:0-7104 GCA_043753085.1 Myxococcales bacterium
GCCGACGATGCGCCCGAAGGCGTGCTGTTCGAACCCCCCTGGGCGCGTGTCGTGCCGGTCCAGCCGGACACCCTCGCGCCCGTGGCGGAGGGCGAGGTCGGCATCGCCCGCATCGAGGATCTCTGCAACGTCGACAGCGCATTCGCCATCCAGACCGCCGATCGCGTGCGCCGCGTTCACGGCGGCTTCGAGCTGCTTGGACGGCAGCCCGGCAGTACGCCGCGCGGGTGCTCGCTCGCCATCGACGAGCTCCGTGCCCACGAGCCTTCGTGACCGCCGCCGAGACGCGCGTGCGGCTGCTGGTAGCCGCCGCCAATCAGATCGCCACCGACGAGGCGTTGATTGCGGCCCTCACGGCGGAGGGGCCGCTGTCGCGGGGCGGCGTCGTGCTGGCTCTGCGCTCGCATCTGGAGCTCGATCCCAGCGACGCAGAGATCGCCGCCCTGCTCGCCACGCGCTTGCCCGCCGTGCCCGAAGCCACCGTGATCCTGGCCGCCAACGTGTTCGTCGCGGCGCTGCGTGCGCTGGCCGTGGCCGCGGCCAGCGCAGAGCGGGTGCGCGTGCGTCCGTCGCGGCGCAATCCGCGCTTCGCCACGGCGCTGGTGCACGCGGCACGCGCGCTCGGCGCCGACTGGATTTCCGTGCATACCACACGAGATCCGAGCACCATCCGCGGCGCCGTGCATGTCTACGGGCGCGCCGACACGGTGACCGCGGTCCAAGCCGCCGTGGCGCCGGACGTGACGGTGTACGCGCACGGGCCCGGCTTCTCGGTCGCGTCGGTCGACACGGACGACGCGGCGCCGCTCGTCGCGCGCGACATGGTGCCCTTCGACCAGCGCGGCTGCCTCAGTCCACGCATCACCTACGTGCTCGGCACGGAACGGGCGCGCCGCTTTGCAGCAGAGCTGGCGCGCGAGCTGGCGTCGAGCCGAGTCCCGCGCGGGGCGCTCGACGCAGCGGAGCACGCCGAGTGGACCCGGTACGTGGATACCTGGACGATGGCGGCGCACGACCTCCACGGCGGCGCGGATCACGTCGTGGTGGTGACCGATGGCACGGCGCCGTTCGCGCTCGCGCCGGTGGGGCGCGCCATGCACGTGATCGCCATCGACTCGAGGGCGCAGCTCGAGTTGGCGCTCTTGCCGTTCGCGTCGCAACTGGTCGCCGTGGCCGGTGCGGCGCCACTCACGGCTCGTGCATTCGCGCACGTGCGGCACGCGGCGCTCGGTTGCCTGCAGCGACCGCCCTTCGACGGCCCGGTCGATTTGCGCGCGGTGCCTGGGCACCGCTGAGCGGGCCCTTGTAGTTTTGCACCCCACAGTGGCCTCGGGGCACAGGTCGACTGTCCACGCCGATTGCGGGTGCGTCGACGGCACGAGACTGCATAATGGTGACATGCGCGATGCCTCGAGAGTCCTACTTCTGCAGCTAGCGTGCGCGACGGCAGCGATGATTGCCTGCGGCCCGGTCCGCGACTCGCTGGTCGACGACGAGTCCGATGGCGGACGGATCGCCGACAAAGATGCCGACGGCGGCACCCGCAGAGAGACCGCCAGCCCCAGCGATGCCGCCACCAGCTCCAGCGATGCCGCCACTAGCTCCAGCGATGCCGCCACCAGCTCCAGCAGCGGCGAACCCGAGCCGCCGCTGGATCCGAGCGATCCGTTCGCCGCCGGCCGAGCGCGCTGCGTGAACAAGATCAACGAGCTCCGCGCCACCAAGGATCTGGCTCCGTACGGCACCTGGTCTGGCGTCGAGGCCTGTGTCGACGCGCAGGCCACGTCGGACCAAAGCACCGGCTCCCCCCATGCAGCGTGGAGCCAAGACGGCGTCTGCCGTGGCAGCGCCCAGAACGAATGCCTCGGCGGCGGCGTGGACGGCATCGAGTCGTGTCTCGATATGATGTGGAACGAGAAGCTCGACCCCGCCTGCACCGGCTGCGACGCCTGCGCAGGCTCACCCCAAGGTCAGAACTGTCCCGACTGCACCTTCGGCGTCTGCGGCCACTACGTCAACATGAGCGCCCAGTATCTGTCCGAGGTCGCGTGCGGCTTCAGTACCGCCGGCAGCGGCGGCTGGGCGGTGCAAAACTTCCACTGACCGTGCTGCCGCCACGATGGCGCCGGCCGCCTTGGAGACGGGCGGACGCGATCGGTGCAAGGTGCATCAGGCCGCAACGCGTGGCAGCCAGGCACGTTTCATTCCTGCGCCGTGCTCCGCGAGGCGGGGCCGCGTAGAGCAAGCGCGGGAAATGCCTCGCCGACGCCTTCGATGACGAACTGGATGGCGATGGCTGCCAGGATCAGGCCCATGATGCGGCCGATCACGTTGATGCCGGTTTGACCAAGCAGCCGCGCGAAGAACCCCGCCGAGCGGAGCACGAGGAACGCGAGCAAGCTGACCACCGCCACGGCGCCGACCACGGCCAGGCGATGCGGAAAGTCAGGAGCCTTGCCGACGAACACCATCACCGTGGCAATCGAGCCGGGACCCGACAGAAGCGGCACGCCGAGCGGGATCAGGCCGACGTCGTCTTTGGTTTCCGCTTCCACTTCCTCGGCGCTGGTGGCGCGGGTCTTCGAGCGTCTGGCCTGCATCATCTCGAGGCCGACCCCGAACAGCAGGATGCCGCCGGCGATCTTGAAGGCAGGAAGCGTGATGCCGAAAAATCGAAAGATGAGCGAACCGAGCAGCCCGAAGGTGCCGAGCACGAACAGGCACGTCAGCGAGGCGCGCAGCGCGTT
Source organism: Myxococcales bacterium (assembly GCA_043753085.1). GTDB lineage: Bacteria > Myxococcota_A > Polyangia > Polyangiales > Polyangiaceae > JAYUXI01. The sequence goes on from JAYUXI010000579.1 coordinate 2,748, forward strand.
GCGCTTCTGCACCTCGCGCGACTCGTCGCCGAGCAGAGCCAGGAACACCGGAACCGCCGCGAACGGGTCGACGATCGAGAAGAGCGAACCGAGCACCAAGAGCGAATAACGAAACAGCTCCATGCTGCCCGCTTAGCAGCTCTGATGGTATACGCGTCTGCGCATGGCAACCCCGGCTCTTCCCATCCTCGAGTTCCTCCTCAAGAACTTCAAGAACTTCAACTCGCGCGCCACGCGTGACGCCACCATCGCGTACTGGCGGCACATCGAGGGCGGCGGCAAGATGTTCTGGGCCGTGGCCGGAGCCATGTCGTCGGCGCAGCTCGGTGTCACCCTCGCACCCGCCATCCGCGAAGGGCTCATCCACGGCCTGTCGGTCACGGGCGCCAACCTCGAAGAGTCGCTGTTTCGCCTGGTGGCGCACGATCACTACAAGGACTTCCCGGAGTACCGCTACTTCACCAAGCAAGACGACACCAAGATCCTGAACGATCGCATGCGCCGCGTGACCGACACGAGCATTCCCGAAGACGAGGCGTTCCGCGCGGTCGAGAAGTTCATCGTGCCGATGTGGAAGAGCGCCCACGACACCGGCACGCGACGCTTCTGGCACGAGTACTTCTACGAGCTCATCCAGACCATCGGCACCGACCTGCACCAGGGCAACGCCGACGAGTGCTGGCTGCTCGCCGCAGCCAAGGCCAAGCTGCCGGTCGTGGTGCCCGGTTACGAGGACAGCACGTTCGGCAACATCTTTGCGTCGCACGTGAAGCACGGCGACTTCGGCGCCGGGATCGCCAAGAGCGGCATCGAGTACATGGGCGCACTCTACGATCAGTACGGTGAGCTCTCGACCGGCAAGGGCGTCGGCTTTTTCCAGATCGGCGGCGGCATTGCCGGCGATTTTCCGATCTGCGTGGTGCCGTCGCTCAAGTACGACATGGAGCAAGAAGCGAAGCCCTGGGCGTACTTTTGCCAGATCTCCGATTCCACCACGTCGTACGGCTCGTACTCCGGCGCCACCCCGAACGAAAAGATCACCTGGGACAAGCTCACCGAAGACACACCCATGTTCGTGATCGAGTCCGACGCCACCATCGTGGTCCCGCTCGTGCTTTCTGCGCTGCTCGAGTGCAAGCGCAATCCGGACGCCGCCAACGCCCTGCTGGCCCACGCGAGCTGAGCGCACTCGCCGTTCTTGCACGCCCGCCCTACTCTGCCCCCATGTCCGAGGCCCTCGTCAAAATTGCTCCCCGCTCCAGAGGAGCGCTTCCGGTGCCGTCGATCGCAGGCTGGGGCCGCGTGCCCGTGCCCGGCACGGAGGTCCTGTCGGAGAACCTCGAGCGCCTGACCCAAGGCGCTGCGCTGTCACGGGGCCTGGGCCGCTCCTACGGAGACTCCTCGCTGCCCGCGACCGCCACCGACAAGGTCGCAGGCACGCGCCTCGCCAACCGTATCCTCTGGTTCGACGACGCGACCGGCGTCATCCGCGTCGAGGCCGGCGTGTGCTTGGCTGATCTGGTGCGTCTGTTCTTGCCGCGCGGGTGGTTCACTCCGGTCACCCCGGGCACCAAGTTCGTCACCGTGGGCGGCATGGTTGCGAGCGACGTGCACGGCAAAAACCACCACGTCGACGGCTGCTTCGGCGCGCATGTGCGTGCACTCCGCATGCGTCTCGCAGACGACAGCATCGTCGAGTGCGGAGCTTTCCAGCTGCCCGATCTGTTCTACGGCACCATCGGCGGAATGGGCCTGCTCGGCCACGTGCTCGAGGTCGAGTTCACGATGGTGCCAGTCTCGAGCGCATGGATCTTCATGGAAACCGAGCGCGTACCGAACCTCGCTTCCTTTCTCGATACGCTCGCACGCAGCGCCACCAAGTGGCCCATGACCGTCGGCTGGATCGACTGCCTCAGCCAGGGCAGCGCCATGGGCCGCGGCCTGATGATGGCCGGCCGCTGGGCCACACCGGAAGAGGCCGGTCCAGATCTGCCGCGCGAGAAGCCCCAGATCAAGATGCCGGTCGATTTGCCCAACTGGGCCATCAACGACTTCACCGTCTCGGTGTTCAACTCGCTCTACTACTGGAAGCAATTTGCCCAGCGGAGCGAGGCCGTGGTCGCTCCGGAGCCGTTTTTCTACCCGCTCGATGCCGTCACCGAATGGAATCGCGTGTATGGGCCACGTGGTTTTACCCAGTACCAGTGCGTGATTCCTCGCGCCGCCGGTGCGCCGGCCGTGCTCGAGTTCATGCAATTGCTCACCCGGCTCGGCGGCGCATCGCCCCTCTCGGTGATCAAAGACTGCGGGCCCGAGAGCAACGCCACGCTATCGTTTCCGCTCGAGGGCACCTCGATCGCCATCGACATGGCCGTCTCCGCGGACATCCAGCGCATCGTCGACGAGCTCAACGCGTTCGTCATCGCCGCCGGGGGCCGCATCTACCTCAGCAAGGATCAGTTCACCCGCCCCGAGCACTTCCGCGCGATGGAGCCGCGGCTGGATCGCTTCCTGGCGCTGCGCGAAAAATACGATCCGAAGCGGCGGCTGCGCAGTGCGCAGTCGGTCCGGCTCTTCGGCGACACGCCATGAAAGACAGGAATCAAACGTGAGAGCAGTCGTTTTGGGCGGAACCAGCGGCATGGGGCGCGCCATCGCGCAGCGCTTGGCCGAGCGCGGCGACGCCGTATTCCTGCTCGGCATCGGCGCCGAGGATCTCATGCAGAGTGCAGCCGATCTGAAGGCTCGTAGCCCGAAGGGCTTGGCGGTTGGCCACGCCGTGCTCGATCTGGAGCAGCCAGCCGGGTTCGCCGCTGCGCTCGACGCCGCCGACGCAGCGCTCGGCGGCTTCGACGCGGTCATCGTCACCGCCGCACTCTTCGCCACGCAAGAGAAACTCGAAGAAGACATCGAGCTCACGCAGCGCCTGCTCACCGTGAACTACGCCAACACGGTCGTGTTCTGCGAGCACGCCCGCAAACGTCTGCTGGCGCGCGGCGGCGGCAAGCTCACGGTGTTCTCATCGGTCGCGGGCGATCGCGGCCGCAAGCCACAGATCCTGTACGGCTCGGCCAAGGCCGGCCTCTCGATCTACCTCGAGGCGCTCGACCACAAGTTCCACGAGCACAACCTGCAGGTGCTCTGCGTGAAGCCGGGCTTCGTGAAGACCGGCATGACCGCAGGGCTCAAGCCGCCGCCGTTCGCGGGCGAGCCCGACCAGGTGGCGCGCGACGTGATCAAGGCGATGGATGCCGGCAAGGTGCTGATCTACACGCCCGGCATGTGGGCGCTGGTCATGCTCGTGATCAAGTTCTTGCCCCGCTTCGTGATGCGCAAGATCGGGTTTTAGCCCGCCGCGACGGTCAGCGACTGCCGTCCACAGGTCGTCAGGTGACCGCGCTGGTGGCCCTGCGCACGGCGCTGCGGATCTGCGCGTCGTTCGCGGCGGCGGGCCACGAGATCTCGCGCTCTTCCACCTGCCAGCGGGCGGCGCCCGGCTCGGACCAGCGCGGGCGTTCGAGGATCCGGGCCAGCCGCTCGCCGCACGCGCGCGGCGTTTCGAAGCGGGTTTTCACCAGCGACAGCACCGAACCGAGCAACCCCTCGCGCGCGCCGAGGTCGGTGCGGACTACACCGGGATGCACGACCAGCACGTCGAGCGCGGGATGCGCCGCGGCGACGTCGCGCATGGCCACCGCCAGCGCCAGCTTCGTATCGGCATAGGTGCGCAGGCTCGAGAAGTCTGCGCCGCGCGGCGTTCGGTCGGCGTCGAAACGGCCCCTGGCCATCAAGCGCGCGCCCACCACCATCACCCGCGAAAGCAGCTCCTGCGCCAGGAGCGGCTTCTGCAGGGCGAGCGGGCCGAGGCAGTTGGTGGCGAAGGCCACTTCGTAGCCCTCGAACGTGAGCTCCTTCTCGCTCGGCCAAACGCCTGCGTTGTGCACCAACGTGGCGCCGGGTCGGACCACGCCGCGCAGACGCTCACCGAGCGCCGTGGCCTGCTCGATGGACGACAGATCGGCCACGTAGTGGAGCACCTGTGTGCCCTTGTGGCGCACCTGCGCGGCCAGCGCATCGAGCTTGGCGGTGGTACGCGCAATCAAGAGCACGCGGTGCTTCTTGCCGGCGGCCAGCTGCATCGCGAGCGCCTGCCCGATGCCGCGCGAGGCGCCGGTGAGGATCAGATCCGACATGGCCTCGTATCTACTCGCTTCTGGCGCCAGCTCACGAGAAAGCCCCCGAGGTATTTCCTCGGGGGCCTCGCGTCGCAGCGCTTCGCTCGCGAACGCTCAGCTCTTGAGTCGGCTCCGCCGACGCTCGCGTCGCAGCGCTTCGCTCGCGAACGCTCAGCTCTAGA
>JAYUXI010000580.1:0-2887 GCA_043753085.1 Myxococcales bacterium
TTGCCGTCGGTTCCGTCGGACACCGAGTCCTCGCAGTTGACGACGTCCGTACCGTTCTTGCCAACGATGGCAAGATTGATCACGATCACGTTCACCGAACGTTTCAGGTCGAGCTGACCCCGAATCGTGGCCCCGCCGGTACCTCCGCGAGCGACGTGGCGACCACCTTGGGTCCGCCTGCGCCGCCCGTCGTCGGTCCGTGGCCGAGTCCCGCTTCCGCGGCCCAGCCCACCACCGCGTCGGCGCCAGGGCTGGGCGACCCAGCATCGGCTGCAGCGACCGGCGGCGGCGCGGCGGCGGCGTCGGGTGTGCTGCTGCGCGCGCACGGATGCGGAGCGACGAGATCCGGCCAGCAAGCGCACCGAGGTTCGGCGTGTTTTGCGTGTACACTGCACAATTGCTCTCCAGGCCGTGTTCTGACGGAGCACCGCGGCAACATTGCGTCGGTGGCGCGTGCGCTCGGCAAGCGACGCATGCAAGTGCAACGCGCGATGGAGAAGTACGGCATCTCGCCCGACCAGTATCGGCGCGACGAGTAGCGGCCTCCGAAGGGAGCGTTCCTGGCGTACGCTGCAGGCGCGCGGGCTCCCGTCGTCACCCCGCCAGGGCAGAAAAGCCCGCTGCCGATGGCGTCGCGCGTCCTTCAAGGCGCATGCACGCGCGCGCGATGGCCAGCGCTGCGGGCGAGCCGCTGATCCAGCGTGACGAGCGGCGCGTCGAGGCCTTCGGCGAGGGCCAGATAGACAGCGTCGTACGCCGTGGCGTTGGCTCGAAGCGCCCAGACGCGGTTGAGAAATGGACGATGTGCGTACCGCACCACGTGCAGGTCGAGATAGTCGTCCAGAGCACTTTTGCCGCGGGCTGCCGAGATCGTCTTCTCTCGTTCCAGCCGACGCAGCACTTGTGCGACCTCCAGGTCGAGCAGCTCGGGCGCGTGGAGTCCGTGGGTCGCGGTGGCCACGCGCCGCGCAACCCATGTGGACGCCGCGCCTCCGAGGAGCATCTCCAACACCGCCGACGCATCGACGACGATCACCGCAGATCGCGCTCGTCGCGAACCATGGCCGCGATGGATCGCTTCGTGGAGACAGGCCTGCGCGCGCTGATCCGCGCGAGCACGTCGGCCATCGTGGGCAGCTCGGCGGTTTTGCGAAGCTCCTCGAGCAAGAAGTCGGAGAGGGACATCCCGGCCAAGGCCGCGCGCGCCTTCAGCTTTCGGTGGATGTCGTCTGGAACGTTACGAACCTGCACCATCACACTCATGTGAAGACGATGATTGCATGTGCAAAACATGTCAAGGGCAGGTGCAAAGTCACCCCACGAAATGGGTCACGTACGCCGAGTGGTGCGAAGCGCTCACCGAAGCGACCGGCTGCTCCGAGCCGTGCCTCGAGCGTCCACCGCCAGACGCTGTCTGCCTTCACGGACCTCACGAGCTGCAGAGCGGCCTCTGGCCCGTGCGCATGCCATCGCGCCGCAGCCTGACCGAGCCGGTGGCTCGGCGCCGGATGGATGGCGACCAACGTGTCGTAGAGCCCGTCGATGCGTGCCCAATCGGCTTCTTCGACAGAGGACCGAGGAAGTGTGGCAGCGGAGATCGCCGATGTCGGGCAAGGCAAACCCATTGAACAGTCGAAGCAGGAGCGGCAGCCTCGACAGCTCGGGAACTGCCGGACTCACGCACGAAAACAACAGCAAAAGCTCTGGTCCTGCCTCGTGATCGAACGAGCCGACGAAGCAAGTTTGCCAGCGCCGAGGCGGCTGCGCGTCGGAGCGCCATGGGATCGAGCGCGGTCGTCATCCGAGGCGGTCAACCAGACCGCGTCGGTGACGAAGGCCCACAAGTAGGTCTTGGCCGACTTGGTTTGCTTGCGAAAACGGGTCTCGTCGGCATGAGCTGGAGCTGCTCGAGCTGGAGCCACCCGAGCTGCCCGAGCTACTCGAGCTGGAGCCACCCGCGTCCGATTCCGCGACTGCATCGTTCGACCCACAGGCATTGAACGAGGCGACAAAGGCGAGAGCGGCGCTGCCCATGGCGAGAGAAACCTTCATTGCTCGATGATGGCGGCGGGGGCGCGCTCGGTACAGTCGAAGTTCGTCGAGAGACGCTGCGCAGAGACACGTGCCGGTTGCCCAGCCAGCGGAGGCCCGCGTGCTCTACCGAGCCGGGCTCACCCGGAGGTCTTCGAACACGACGGGCGAAAAGGTGGTCCCCTCGCCGGCCGACACGAAGCTCGCGCCGTCGCGCGTGACGATCACGACCTCGCCCGACAGCACGAAGAAGTCGAGGATGTCGACGTCGCCAGGGGCGCGGACGGGGAACTGGGAAACTCCCGCGGAGAAGGTCGGCGCGCCTTGCTGGTTCTCCCCCGTGGTGCTGCCGAGCGTGGTCCGCCAAAGCGCACCGTCGTCGAACAGCACGAACGTGCTTCGGCTCGTGGTGAGCGTGCTGCTGTTCGACTGGTTGGCGACGCGCGGCGTGCTCGCCATCTTCTTGGCGGGTACGTCGTGCACCAGCGCCTCGTCGAAATAGATCAAGCCGTTTGGCGCCTGCACGAAGCCGCCCGAGGTCACGTCCTGGACGCCGCGCGCGTAGACCGTGGTCTCCAACGTGTTCGGAAGCTGGCCGCCGAGGTAGACGACCACGTCTTGCAGCAACACACTGCCATCCCGCTGCAGGAAGTAACGACTGGCGCGGCTGTACTGCCCGCCGCCGCTGATGATGGATTGCTCGAAGCCGGCGATCCGCATGGCGACCACGTTGGCGACGTCTGGCAGCGGCTGCGACGTGGCCAGGTCGATTACGCGCCCATCGGTTTGCAGTGCGAACGCGCCGTAGTCGGTGGTGACGTCGGCCACGCCGTCGAGGATCTTGGTAGCCGTCAAC
>JAYUXI010000581.1:0-16467 GCA_043753085.1 Myxococcales bacterium
GGGCAGGCGCAGGCGATCGCGCCGCGCCGCACTGGCCAGCCGCCCCATCGTTTCCGGCACGTCGATGCTCGCGCCGAGATCGCGCAGCCGCACGGTGCCGAGGACCGCGCCACCGGGGGCCGTCAAAGACAGCTCGCGCGCGGCCACCTGCCGAGCACGCTCGGCCACCAGCGATCCGAACGTGGCGGCGCTGCTCTCCTGCAACGGCAAGGTGCCGGGATCTGCCGGCAAGCCGAGCGCCGCGAGCGAGTAGTCGTTCTCGGTGGTCATCAGGCCACCCGAGCCCAGATACACGCCCGTGCCAATGGCTCCGGCGGCCAGCAGCCACCCGCAGGCGAAGAGAACGATCGAGGGCCTCTGCGTGCTCATGGTGATTGCGAACGCCGATCCTACTGTCTCTCATCCGCTCTCACGAAAGTTCTTTCGCAACGAGAATCGCGGTATGAGGCGGTCCCATGTCGCTCTCGCTGCGCTGGAGCCCGGCCGTGGCCGCGTTCGCCTTGGCGGCCGCCGCCTGCGTGCACGTGCCCGATTCCATGAAGGCGGAGTTCCGCGCGCCCGAGCCCGACGAGCGCAGCAACTACCAGCCTGGACTGCACGGTACCGCGCCGCCGGTCGATGCCTCGGATCCGTGGTCGCGCTGGGGAGCGCGGCTGGCGGCGGCGGCCGATTCGGGAACGGACGCAGACTCGGGCCCCGACGGAGGGACCGCACCATGAAACGCATGCTGGGCTGCGCGCTCTTGCTCACCGGCTGCCTGGGCAGCATGCCGCCGGTCGCCGTGAACGTGCTCGACAAGAAGATCGATGCCGAGCACCCCGCCACCTACAGCGGCTTGCCGCTGCGCTCGGGTCAGCTCGTTCTCAGCGAGTCGCCAGACGCCACCAGCTACGCGTTCTTCTTGATTCCCGAGCACTTCTATCCGTTCACGCACATCGCCGTGTTGTCGATCGAAGACGGCGAGCCATGGGTCTACGACGTCACCGGTCAGGTGGCGTCGATTCCGCTGAAAAAGCGGCTTCTGGACAACGTGAAGGGCACGGTCTTCCGCCGCAAGTTCTTCGAGTACGTGGCGGCCAACCTGTACGCGGAGGTCTACGATCCGCCGCCCGGCGCCGTGCCGGAACGCGTGGCAGCGTACGCCCGCGAGACGTTCCGCAAGCACGTCAAGTTCGACACGCACTTCGATTCCAAAAACCACGACGAGCTGTACTGCTCGGAGATGGTTGCCCTCGCCGTGCAGGCAGCGGGTGGCACGCCACCGGCGCTGGAACGCTCGAACGCCAACCCCTCGGTCGGCAAGGCGATGGGCTGGCTCGGCGTACCTCCGGGCGAAGCCCTGCCCGCCGGCGCGTTCATGGCGCCCGAGCGGTACGTCGCCGCGCTGGGTCAGTTTGCCAATCGCACTTCGGCCTGGTCGTACTTCGAGGCGAAGCGAGAAATCTTTCGTCGCTTCACCGTCGACCAGCGCCTCGGCTACGTGCTCTCGCTGAGCAACAACGGCGAGCTCAAGGTGCGTGACCACGTCAACGACTTCGCCTTCGAGGCCTCGCACCTTTTCGAGACCGAGAAGAACCCGCCGCAGCCCGGAGATCCGCGCATCGCGGCTGCCGTGCAGGAGCTGGCAAAAAAGCGCTTCGGTCCCCTCCCGTGAGCTCGGTGCACTTTGCATACATCGCCGCGGGCTGCCTCATGGCGATCGCCTGGGCCTGCCCAGCGCGCGCGCAGCTGGTTCCCGTCTCCAGCCTGCCGGGCAATACCGGCACCAGCAGTGCAACCACCGCCGGGCCAGACGCGAACACGCCCACCAACGCCCAGGCGATTCCCACCGGCGAAAAAACCTCGCGCCTCTTCGACATCGCGACTTCCAAGAACTCGTTGCAGCTGGATCTCGGCCCGATCTGGTATCGCAAACAGGCTGCGAGTGGCCCCAAGGGGTTCGAGCGCGGTACGGGCGAGGTCGCCGTCGGCACCGTGGTCACTGCGCTTTGGAAGCCGTTCTATCTCGCCGGCCACCAGAAGCTGGTCTTCCGCGCTTTCGACTCGAAGTCGTACCACGCCTCGTTTTCCACGGACTTCGCCACCGGCGCCTACCTCGGTCCGTTCGAAGTCGAGAGTCGTATCGGGCTCAACGTCCTGAACGTGAGCGCCTTTCGCGGCGATTGGAGCGCCGAGCTGATGTCGCCCCGTGTGTCGGTGGCAGCGGCCGTACACGTGTGGCGCTTTCGGGTAGACATCCAGGCACATTCTGAATACTTGTGGCGCTGGTTTGGAAACGACTACCTTGTTCGCGGTGTCACTCTGGGCCTACGCCTCGACCTGCCTCGTTCGGATCCTCCGGTGATGAAGAAGCCTTCATCACCTTAGATTGAAAACGCGAAACCAGTAGCACGCGCTTGAATCCAACGAGCTCACGAGGCGTCCAAAGCGGCGCACACGGTTCTCGGTTCTCCTTATTTCGTTACGGACACTCCTCGGAGGGATTTCTCATTATGAACATGATTGCAAAGTTGGGCATTGTTGGCCTCGTGGCCTCGAGCTTGGGTGGTTGTGCGGCGTTCGGCGGTTACCCCGCCGGCTCCATCTACCAGGGCACCACCGTCCCGCACGGCATCAACCGCAACGAGACCTCGGGTGTGGCCAAGACCGGCGACAAGTCGGGCGAAGCCTGCGCCACCGGCATCCTCGGTCTCGCCGCCTGGGGCGATGCCAGCCTCGACGCCGCCAAGAAGGCCGGCGGAAACATCAGCGACGTGCACTCGGTCGAGTTCCGCGGCTTCAGCATCCTGGGTATCTACACCCAGGGCTGCACCGTCGCGCACGGCAAGTGAATCGTCGAACCGAGCCGCCGCTTGGTGGCTCGGTTTTCGCAAACGCCCCGACTTCCACGCCCTCGGGCAGGATACCGGGGCGTTTGCCTTTTGTGTATCGTGGCCGCATGAACGCGCTGCGACCCACAGCCACCGAGCGTCACGAGCAGTGAGAGTCTGCCCCGAATGCAAGATGCGCTACGCCGATTCGGCCACGCGTTGCGTCCTGCACAAGGTGGCGCTCCTTCCGATGCGCGACGAGCGCATCGGAATGACCATTGCGGGGCGCTACGTGCTCGAGTCGGTGCTCGGCGAAGGCGGCATGGCCACCGTGTACCGCGCGCACCTCAAGCTCGGCGGCCGGATCGTCGCCGTGAAGGTGATGAGCAAGGCGCTCCTGCGTGACGAGAAAATCCTCGAGCGCTTCCGCCGCGAAGCGCGTCTCGCCGCCACGCTGGTGCACCCGAACGTGGTCACCATGGAAGATCAAGGCGAGCTCGAAGATGGCTGCCCGTTCCTGGTGATGGAGCTGCTCGAAGGCGATAAGCTCGAGGAGATCATCGCCAGGGGGCCGATCCCGATCGGCCGCGCCCTGTCGCTGATGATGCAGATTGCACATACCGTGGCCCGAGCCCACGACCTCGGCGTTCTGCATCGCGATCTCAAGCCAGAAAACGTGCACGTGTGCGTGGATCACGACGGCTCGGACCTGGTGAAGGTCATCGACTTCGGAATCGCGCGCTCGATGGCCGAAACCCGCATCACCGAATCGGGTGAGCTCTTTGGCACCCCGCAGTACCTGTCGCCCGAACGCATTTCCGGCGAAGATCACACCCCTTCGGACGACATCTACGCGCTCGGCGTTCTGTTCTTCGAGATGATCACCGGCAAATTGCCCTTCGTCGCGACCGACAACACGTCCTACTTCTTGAAGCAGCTGCACGAGCTGCCGCCCTCTCCGAAGTCGCTCAATCGCGCCATCCCGGACCGCCTCAATCGCCTCGTCCTGCGCATGCTGGAGAAAAAGGCGATCGCGCGGCCTGGCGACGCGCGACGGGTCACGGAGGAGATCCTGGCCATGATCCGCGAGACGGACCAGGATCCGCCTCCATCGGTCACGCAGCCGTTCCGCCGCGAAGATCTGCTGCTGCGCGGTGCGCCCGCCCGACCGCCGGTGCAGCCGCAACTGACCGAAGCGTGGTCCCGCAAGCTGGACGAAGTCCGCGCGGTGGTCGCCGCGCGGTACCAAACTCCGTCGGCAGATCCCCTCCGCGGCCACAAGCTGCCACAGATCGTCCGGCATCAGGTCACCGAGGCCGAGGCCTTGGTCGACGAGCTCACTGCCACCCGACAGGGGGCCATCGCGCTCGAAAGCCAGCTCGAGTCGATCTCCGACGAAGCGCAGGCGGCGCGGCTTCGGATCGGCACGGCGGTCGATGCACTGGGCAGCGATCTGTCCCAGCTGCGCGAGGCCGCCCGCGAGTCGTTCTTGGTCCGCGAAGCGCTCGCGCAAGAGGCAGAAACGGCGCGCCTCCACGTGGTCGCGTGCGAGGCCGACGCGATCGCGTTCGGCGCAGCGCAACAGCTCGAACGCGCGTCATTGCCGATGGCCAACGCGTTTCGCATGCTGGCCATGGCCATCGAGACCTGGGCGGAGAAGCAGCGGATCCTGGATCGCTCGAGCAACGAGCACGGCAAGCGCGCGCAAGCGCAGTCGGATCTCGACTACCAGATCGAAGAGCTCAGGGCCGCCCTCCGGCAGAACGAAGCCGACGCTGCCGTCACGAACGAGCGCCTCGGCAAGCAGCTCGAAGCGTGCTGGGAAAAAGAGCAAGAGCTCGAGGCCGCCGCGGTGCGGGCGCTCTCGAAGCTGGAAGCGGAGCCCGGGTGACGCCAGTCGCCGTGCACGTCGCGTACGGGGGCGCCCACTTGCTGCACGCCACCACCGCGGAAAAATGGCGTGCCCTCGCGTTCGCTGCGTTCGAAACGTACGTGCCCGAGCCCGGCGTACTGACGGCGCACTTCGGCACTCCCGAGCCCATCGCTCCCCTCGTCCATGCGCGCGTGCGGGCGCGATTGCAGTCTGCGGGGTGTCTCGGCTCGCTGCGCATCGACTTCGAAGACGGCTACGGCGTGCGCACCGACGACGAAGAGGACGCGGCGGCAGAGGCCGCAGCCCGCGCGGCGGCCGCCATGCTGTCACGGCATTCCGGAGAAGCTCTCGCGCTCGGGATCCGCCCCAAGTCGTTCGCGGGCCCAACCCGTGCGCGCGCCGTCCGCACGCTGGATCGTTTCTTCGGCGCGCTGGGTCGCGTGCCCAGCGGTTTCGTCGTCACCCTGCCCAAGGTGCAGACTGCACACGACGTGGCAGTGGCGGTCGGAACACTCGCCACCCTCGAAATGCGCCACGCCACGGCGCCGCTCGGTCTCGAGCTCATGGCCGAGACGCCGGAATTTTTCGCTGCCCTGGCCGCGGGCGGTCTGCATTCTTTTGCGGCAGCGGCGGAAGGTCGCCTGCGCTCGGTGCACTTCGGCGCGTACGATCTGCTGTCTGGCCTCGGCGTGCCGGGGCATGCGCAGGCACTCGACCACCCATTCTGCACGCCGCTGCGGCTCTCGCTGGCGCTCGCCGCCGCTCCGCTCGAAATTCCCGTGTACGACGGTGCCACGCTGGCGATGCCGGTGCCGCCCCACCGCGGCGAAGCGCTGTCGGCAGCGCAGCGCGCAGAAAATAACGACGCAGTCCTCGGCGCCATGGCCACCCACGCCCGCAGCTGCGAGGCGGCGCTGGCACTTGGGTTCGCGGGCAGCTGGGATCTGCACCCCGCGCAGCTGGTGCCACGATACGTCGCCACCACTGCGTTCTATCTGCGCGCCTTGCCCGTCGTGCGCACGCGGCTGTCTGCTTTCCTGGCCAACGCGGCGCGCGCCACGCGAGCGGGCCAGACCTTCGACGACGCAGCGAGCGCTCGAGGCCTGCAGAGGTTCTTGGTTCGCGGGCTCGACGCGCGGGTGCTCGATGCCGCGGATCTGGCAGGATTGCCAGTTCCGGCCGACGTGTTGCGCCTTGCCTCGTTCGACGAGCTGGTGGCTCGGAGTGCGTGAGGCAAAGCTCTCACCGACTGCCTTGCCTGCGGCATATGCTCAACTGCCGCGGTAGGTGCTGTAACCGAACGGCGAGAGCAACAACGGCACGTGGTAGTGAGCGTCGACGTCGGTGACCCTGAAGACCAGCGCCACCTCGGGAAAGAAGTGCTCGGCGTCGCCGAAGTACGCTTCCAGCGCGAAGGTGAGGCGGTACGTGCCGGCCTGCAGCGTTCCGGGCTCCAGCAGCGTACGCAGCCTCCCGTCGTCGTCGGTGCGGCCTTGGCCGACGGTGACGAAGGCAGCGCCGCGCTCGTGCTCGAGCACGACGGCGACGCCCTGAGCCGGAGATCCCTTGGAGGTGTCGAGAACGTGCGTGGTGATCGGACTCGGCTTCATGCGTGCGCAGTCTGCGCCAGGCTGGATCGGAACAGGAGCTTTTTCAGGCGCAGCTCGGTGATCTTGGCTTGCTCTTCGACCATGGTGGCGAGCTCTTCGTCCGCGCCGCGCACGCTGCGCTGCGCTGCGATGGCAAGCATCTCGTCGGCAGTTTTTCCGCTGGCAAACACCAGGTAGATGCGCCCGAACTTCCTTTCGTACTCGGCGTTGACCCGAGCGAGCTCCACGAGCGTTTCGGCGGAGGCACGGGCAACCTCGGCTTGCTCGCGCGACGCCTGCGCGTCCTGCGGTCGGCGCTCCCCGATGCGTGGGTGGCCGGCAAACGCCTCGTCCCAGTCGGCCGCCGCCAGGCTGCGCCACGTGGTCTGCAGCGAGTCGGCAAGATCGCTCCACGAGCCGAACGGCCCGAGCTCGGACATGCGAAGCGCGAACCGCGCCGAGTTGCAGCACGTGTAGAACACATGCTTTCGCGAGGCCGGCGCCAGCGTGTTCAGGTAGCGCAGTCCGAGCGCGACGCGACCTTCGGCCGAGGGGGTGCCGCGCAGCCGCAGGCGACTGACTCCGCCGTCTGGCCAGATGTACATTTTTACGTGCGTGACGGGTCCGATCGGCGCGAGCTCCTCGTCGTAGACGTGGCGCCGGTGCATCTCCAGCCGGTTGCGCGGCAGCAGCTCGTGCCAGGCGGAGCTGGGCAGCGCCGACACGTCGGTGCCGGCGGGTACGCCGCGCAGGGCGAAGAGTGCCGCGCTCTCGGGAAAGTTCCCCTTGAAATGCGTGGTGTCGATTTCGGCTTCCTGGATCACGCCTTCGATGCCGAGCTGCACGATGACCCAGTCGGGTGCCTCCTTGCGACTGCGCTTGGTCTCCCAGCCGTCGCCCATGTTGGCGCCGCGGCCAGAGCCGAGCAAGTTGTGGCGGGATCCAAAGAACATGTCGTTGCAAGCCAGCACCCGCCCGCCGTGCTCGACGGCCACCAGGTCGATGTCTTGCTCGGTATCCACGCGGCCGAGCACGCGCGGCGTGGGCACGACCTCGCCGAACACGCGCAGGCGCGCCACGCCGCCGTCTGGATAGATATGAAAGCGGAGGTGCGTGGCACGCAGCGCGGCGTCCTTCGGAGCGGCCAGGGCCGCAATGTGGTTTTTGCTGTCGCCCTTCAGATCCGTCTCGGGCACGAGTGGACTCCACACCGAGTCGTCGGCCAAGATCGCCTCGGTGGTGATCTTGTCCGGGAGGCAGGCAACCTCGAACGAGCACGCCTTGGGAAAGTTGCCCTTGAAGTGCGCGGTGTCGACGACGAGCTCGTGGATGATGCCCGGCAGACCGAGCCGCACGATGCACACGTCGTGACCGGGGATCCGGCGGCGCCGGGACTCCCATCCGTCCATCCACTTGCCACGATCCGTGTACTCGTCCGGCAGGAACACGGCCTCGGTCGGCTTCAGCAGATTGTCCTTCGAAGCGAAGAAATCGTCGTTGGTCCAGAGCACGGAGCTGCCGTATTTTTCCTCGCCCAGATTCACCCAGTCGAACGTGTCGGCGGCCTTGTCGCTCATCGCGCCGTCGTACCACTTTGCCCTCTGGCCCCCCAGTCTTTCGGCGCGGGAGCGTCCTCGGCCGCGGCGTCCCGCGACTGCTCGGAGATCATCCTCGACCGCGCAGCCAGGTGCCCTGCGCGGCGGAAAACTGCGGTGCCCCATGATCGTCGATGCGGAAGATCTCGCTCCCTCGAAGGTACGTGCGCACGACGCGACCGCGCAGCGCGCGGCCCTCGTACGGCGTGATCGGATTGCGGTGCTGCAGGTCGACGGCCGCGACCGTTCGCGTGGCCGCCGGATCCCAGAAGAAGAAATCCGCGTCGGCGCCCGCTCTGAGCGCGCCCTTGCGCCCGGTCAGCCCGACCAGCTCCGCCGGCGCCTCGGTCATGCGGGCAAGCAAGGTCTCGAGTGGCAGGTTGCGCGACGCGGCCTGCTGGGCCAGCACGGTGAAGCCGAGCTCGAGAGACGAGATGCCGCCCCAGGCGCGGACGAAGTCACCCGAGTCGTTGCACTTCAGGTCCAGGGTGGACGGCGAGTGGTCGGTGACGACCTGCGTGAGCAGGCCTTCGCGCACGGCGTCCCAGAGCAGATCGCGGTTGAACGACTCGCGGATGGGCGGCGCGCACTTGTACGCGGTGGCGCCGTCCGGGATCTCTTCCGCCGCGAACGTGAGGTAATGCGGGCAGGTTTCCGCCGAGAGCATCACGTTGCGGTCGCGCGCGCGGCGCAAGAGCGGCAGCGCGCTCGAAGCCGACAAATGCACGATGTGCGCGCGGGCGCCGGTGCGCTCGGCCACGCCCAGCACGAGCTCCACGGCGGCCTCCTCGGCTTCCATCGGTCGGGCGGCCAGCCAGCGCGCGTACGTCCGTTCTTCGCCGGCTCGCAGCGGACCGAGCGCGGCCTCGGCGCGGTCGAGCGGATCGGGAAGCTCGGCGTGCACGAACAGAGGAACGCCGGACAGTCGTTTCATGCCCGTGACCAGCTGGGCCTCGACCACGTGCGGAAACTCGGCGACGCCGGACTCGCAGAGAAAGCATTTCACGGCCAGCACGCCTTCGCGCACCAGATCGTCGAGCGAGGAGGCATTGGCAGGGATCAGACCGCCGCAGAACCCGACGTCGACGTGGCCATTGCCCTCCAGGGCGCGAAGCTTGGCTTCTACACCTTTTCCGTCGACGGTGGCGGGCACCGAGTTCAGCGGCATGTCGACCAGCGTGGTGACGCCGCCTGCCGCCGCGGCACGGGTGGCGGTGGCGAAGCCCTCCCACGCGGAGCGGCCCGGATCGTTGATGTGGACGTGGGTGTCGACCAGGCCAGGCATGACGAAGTGGGTGCCGGCGTCGAGCTCCGCCCTACCGTCGGTGGGCTCGTCCGCGGCGCCGACGCGCTCGATGACGCCAGCTTTGACCCACAGGCTCGCTGGACGCACACCGTTCGGCAGAAACATGGCCTGGGCACGCAGGACGAAAGTTGTCATGGGGTGGTTGGAACCTACATGGATCCGCAGTAACCGCGGAAGGGGGTTGGACGTCAGCGAGCCAGGCGCGCGCGCACGCAGGCGTGGATTGCCTCGTGCGTGGCGGGACACGGCAGGAGCACGTCGCCGCCAGGCGTACCGAACGCCGCGATTGCGTCGCGCAGCGCCTCGCGCACGCTGATGGCCAGCATCAGTGGCGGTTCGCCGACCGCCTTGCTGCCGTGGATCACGCCCGGCTGCGTGGCGCCCCGCAGCAGCTCGATGCGGAAGTGCTCGGGGGCGTCGCCGATCGACGGGATCGCGTAGGTGCTGGCCGAGTGCGACAGCAAGCGCCCGTCGTCGTTCCACTTCAGCTCCTCGCCCGTGAGCCACCCCATGCCCTGCACGAAAGCGCCTTCGATCTGGCCGCGATCGACTTCCGGATGGAGCGAGTCGCCCACGTCGTGCAGGATGTCGACGCGGCGAACCCGCTTCATGCCCGAGTAGCCGTCCACCTCGACTTCGGCGACGGCTGCTCCGGAGGCGAAGTAATAGAACGGCCGACCGCGGCCCTTGAAGCGGTCGTAGACGATGCCGGGCGTCTTGTAGAAGCCCGTGGCCGACATCTGCACCTGCTCGATGTACGCGCGCTCGCAGATTTCCGACAGCGCGAGCGAGTGGCTGCGATCACTTGCACTGTACACCGTATCGGCTTCGAAACGAACCGCGCTGGGCCGTGCGCCGTACTTCTCTTCCAGGTGCTTCGTGGCCACCGGCACCAGCCGGTTGCGCAGGGTTTCGCACGCCGCCATGACCGCCTGACCGTTCAGGTCGGATCCGCTCGACGCAGCCGTGGCCGAGGTGTTCGGCACCTTGTCGGTGCGCGTCTTGGTGACCCGGATCTTGGCGGCCGAGATGCCGAGCTCACGCATCGCGACCCCGAGCATCTTGGTGTACAGGCCTTGCCCCATCTCGGTGCCGCCGTGGTTCACCTGGCAGCTGCCGTCGCGGTACAGATGCACCAGCGCGCCGCCCTGGTTCAAGAACGAGGCGGTGAACGAGATGCCGAACTTCACCGGCGTGATCGCCAGCCCGCGCTTGATGCCGCGCTGCGTGCCGTTCCAGGTGGCGATGGCCGCGCGCCGTGCCGAGAACTCGGAGCCTTGCATCAGGCCCTCCCAGATCCGCGGGATGCGCTCGTCGCCCAGCTCCTGGCCGTAGTGAGTGGTGTTGGTCTCGCCGCTGCCGCGGTACAGGTTGCGCTCGCGCACTTCTTCGGGATGCTTGCCGAGCGTGCGCGCCACGCGGTCGAGCACTTCTTCCATCACGAGCATGCCCTGCGGTCCGCCAAAGCCACGAAACGCCGTGTGCGACACCACGTTGGTCTTCAACACGCGGCCGAAGTAGTGCACGTTCGGCACGTAGTAGGCGTTGTCGATGTGGAAGAGGCCGCGGTCGTTGATCGACTCGGAGAGATCCAGCGAGTACCCGCCGTCGCTGTACAGCTGCACGTCGAGCCCGAGCAGGGCGCCGTCGCCGTCGAAGCCGGCCTCGTAGATGCCGAGAAACGGATGGCGCTTGCCAGTGAGATGCATGTCGAGATCGCGGTCCAGCTGTACGCGCACCGGGCGCCCGGTCTTGTAGGCAGCGAGCGCGGCGTAGATGGCGTACGCGGCCGCCTGGGTTTCCTTGCCGCCAAAGGCGCCGCCCATGCGCGGGGACTGCACGGTGACGCGGTGCCGCGGAATGTCGAGGACGTGGGACAGGAGCCCCTGCACCTCCGCCGGGTGCTGCGTGGACGACGAGACGAACACGTCGCCGAAGTCGTCGACCTCGGCCCAGGCGGCCTGAGCCTCGAGGTAGAAGTGCTCCTGGCCGCCGATCGCCAGCCGCCCCGACACGCGGTGCGGCGCCTTCGCGATGGCCGCCGCGGCGTCCCCCCGGCGAATGGTGTGGCCGCCCGTGTGCCAGCTGTCCGCGGCGAGAGCCGCCTCGCAGCCGAGCAGAGGCGGCTCTGCCAATACGTGCACCTTCACGGTCTCGGCCGCGTCGCGGCAGGCTTTCCACGAGGTGCCGATCACCATCGCCACGATCTGACCGTGGTAGAGGATCTCGGTGTCGGCAAAGAGCGGCTCGTCGTGGCAGACCGGCCCGATCTTGGTCTCTCCGGGAATGTCTGCTGCCGTGAGGATGGTGACGACGCCGGGCATGGCAGCCGCCTGGCCGAAATCGATGCGTGAAAGCGTGCCGCGCGCGCACGGCGCCATGATCGGCCACATCTCCAGCATCGGGCGACGAATGGCTTCATCATGCACGTATTCTGCGCGGCCGGAGGCATGCAGCGCGCCGCTCTCGTGCGGAACGTTGCGGGAGAAGTCTTCCCCGCCATCGCCGTGGGGCGTGAACCTCTGGTGCGCGTCGAAGCCGAGCGGAAGATCCTGCGCCTCGCTGCGCTCGCCTTCGAACAGCTTCAGAAACAGAGTGGCGCTGACCTCGCTGCGGTACTCCTTGCCGGAGCGAACGTCGGACAGCGGCGTGAAGGCACTGCGCAGCTGCTCGGACGCAGCGGCGGCGGTGGCGGCGTTCCACGGCCTGCCGACCAGTGCGTCTTCCACCGCGGTGGCGCGCACCGGCGTGGCCGCCACGCCTCCGAAGGCGAGGCGCGCGAAGCGAACCACCGAGTCCGCGTCGAGGTCGACCACGAACGCGCCGGACGCGATCGAGATGTCGAGCTCGCGGCGCTTGGACACCTTGAACGAATCGGCGAGGCGACGGCCGCCCGGCGGGATCGCGGCAGGCTTGGGAATGGTGACGGCGACGACCACCTCGTCGCGTTCGAGCACCGTACTGCGATAGCCCGTGAAGAATGCCGAGAGCGCGACGGTGCGCGCGGGTCGATCGGCGTGACCGAGCTCGATGGTGGCGTCGAGCGCGAGAAGCACCGGTGCCATGTCGCCGATGGGCGACGCCGTGACCAGGTTGCCCGCGAGCGTGGCGCGGCTGCGAATGGGCCGCGACGCGAACGCCCACAACATCTTTTTGAGCATCGGGAACTGGTCGCCGAGCGCCTCTTCGAGCGTGGTGAGCGTGACCGCCCCGCCGATGCGCCAGCTCGCCGTGCGCTCTTGCACGAGCGAGAGCTCGGGCACGCCGTCGGTGGCGATCAGAAAAGGCAGCTTCGCGTTGCGCTTGTTGACGATCACGCCGAGCTCGGTGGCGCCGCCGAGCAGGTCGGCCGCCGGGTGCTGCGCCTTGAGCCGCAGCAGCGCATCCAGCGTGACCGGCCGGTGGAACTGCTCCTCGCCGACCTGGTACGCGAGCGGCGCGACGTGAGCGCTGGGCGGCGCTTCGAGCAGCTTGAGGCGGTGCCGATCCGGCGGCGACTCTGCCTTGTGCGCCAGCGCGTCGAGCATCGCTTCGCGGATCGGCCGGTAGCCCGTGCAGCGACACAGGTTGCCGTTCAGCTGATCGACGATGTTGTGGCGCAGCTCGGGGCCGTCTCCCAGGTCGTCCCGGTGGTAGCCCTCGAACATCGACGCCGCGAATCCAGGTGTACAGTACCCGCATTGCGATCCGTAGCGCGCGACCAAGGCCTGCTGCACCGGATGCAGCGTGGGGCCACCCGGCGGCGTGGCGGTGGGCGCGCCGGTGAGGGCGTGGGCGACCGGAACCGGAGCCCCGAAGCCCTCGACCGTGAGCACCTCGCGGCCGGCGAACGACGGCAAAAACGCGATGCACGAGTTGATGGCTCGGTAGGTGGGCTGCCCGCCGTGCGTGCGGTCCACGACGACGACGGTGCAGGCGCCGCAATCGCCCTCGGCGCAGCCCTCTTTCGAGCCGGTGCGACCTTCCTGACGAAGCCACTGCAGGAGCGTCGTGTGGGTGGACACCCCGCGCACGAGAGCCGGCCGGCCGTTGAGCACGAAAGAAAATGAGTCGGTCATGGTCGCCGCAGTTTACCGTAAATGATAAGAGCGAACCCGTTCCATGAGCATCCGCGAAGCCCTGCTCCAGCTGGCACACCAAGCCGGCGTCACGCTGGAATTTCCTGCAGCCGTTTTGGATGAGGTCGCGCGCATCGATCTGGCGAGCGCCCTTGCCGATCCCACGCTGGTGGATTGGAAACACCTGCCCTTCGTCACCATCGACGGCCCCACGTCGCGCGATCTGGACCAGGCGCTCTTCGTCGAGGCCACCGGCACCGGTCACGTGATTCGCTACGCCCTGGCCGACGCGGCGTATTTCGTCCCGAAAGGCAGCGCGCTGTTCGAAGAGTCGCTGGTGCGCGGCGCCAGTGTGTACTTTCCAGGCTTTTCTGTTCCCATGCTTCCGCGCGAGCTTTCGGAGGGCCTGGTCTCGCTCAATCCCGACGGCCCCCGGCGCGCGCTCTCGTTCGAGGTCGACGTCGACCACGCAGGCGACGTCGTCAGCACGCGCGTGCTGCGCACCGTGATCTCGAGCCGCGCCAAGCTGTCGTTCCCGGAAGTCCAACAATTTTACGACGCGCCCTCCGACAGCGCGCTGCGCGGGCGCGAGTACGAGCCCTCGCTCGCGGCGCTGCGAGCCGTGGGCCACGCCCTCGCCGAAGAAGCCCGCCGCCGGGACGTCACCCGATACCGCCGCACCGAGGTCGAGCTGGTGGTTCGCGAGCACGACGGCGAGGAGCGCCTGGATCTGGTCGCCGCACCGCGGCTCGACGTCGAGCGCTACAACGAACAGCTCTCGCTTCTCGTCAACCGCGAAGGCGCACGGCTCCTGTCGGAGAGCCCACTCGCGCACGTCGAGCCGATCTACCGCGTGCACCCCGCCCCGGCAGAGGAGCGCATGCAAACGCTGCACACCACCATCGCCGGGATCGTTGCTGCCCACGACTTGCCCGAGTCATGGTACTTCGACCCGAGCCGAGAGCCACTTACCGAATACTTGCTGCGCCTGCCCGAGGAAGGCCACGAAGGTCGGATCGCGCAGGCCATCCATCGACAAGCCATGGTCATCAACGCGCGCTCGTCGTTCTCCAGTGACGCCGGCAAGCACCATGGCGTCGGAGCCGAAGCCTACGCGCGTTACTCGGCGCCCATGCGGGAGGTCGTAGGCGTCTTCGTGCACCACGAGATGCTGGAAGCGCTCACCGGGACCGGCGGCGCCGATCCTGCGCTGCGTGCGCGCGTGGTCGAATCTGCCAATCGCAGCAAGGACACGCAGCGCAAGGCCAACGAGCTGGTGTTTCGTGCGTTCCTCGACGCGACGCTCGCCCGCGATCTCGCGCTGCCGCTCGCCAGCCGCCCCCGGCGCCACGGCACCGTGATGGGAATCACCAGCGCCAAGCTGCACGTCGCCCTCGACGAGCCCCAGGTCGACGTGAAGCTTTACCTGCGCGACGTCGGGCGCGCCCTCGCCACCGCCCGCGGCCTCGGCAAGCCCATCTGGCTGATGGTCAGCGAAGACGGCGCCACCCTTCGCGAAAAGGCCACGGGCGACCTCGTGGCGTGCATCGGCGACGAGGTGAACGTCATCCTCGAAGGCAAAGACGAAGCGCAGGATCGATGGATCCTGCAGCTATCCTGAGCCCGCGATGAGCGTGCGTGCCCCTTCGGTCGATCTGCCAGTCCCGGAAAGCGCCGGCGCCGCCCGCGTGCTTGCGGTCTGTGCCGAAAAGATGCGAGCCGGCTCGCGCTGCGCCCTGGCCACCGTGATCGGGCGGCATGGCTCCACGCCTTCGACCCCGGGCCAAAAGCTGCTGCTCGCGCAGGACGGGACCGCAGTGGGCACGGTGGGCGGAGGCGCCGTCGAGCGCGAGGTGCTCGAAGCGCTGGCAGCCGCGCTCCGCAACGCGGGCCAGCAGCACGAGGTCCGTAGCTTCAAGCTCGGCCCCGAGCTCGGCATGTGTTGTGGTGGGCAGGTGGAGATCTTGATCGAATCGCTGCAGGGCCGCACCCCCGTACTCGTGGTGGGCGCCGGTCACGTCGGCTCCGCGCTTGCGCCCATGCTTGCGCAGCTCGACTTCGCGGTTACCATGTGCGACATGCGAACCGAGTACGCGGACGAGCGCGCCATCGAAGGCGTGCGCGTCGTCTGCGGCGACTTCGACGAGGTCGGAAAGGGCGCGGATACGTCTGGAATCTGCCTGGCAATGACCCACGACCACGGCCTCGACCAAGACGTCATCGAATGGGCAATCCGGCGCGGCTTCGCATTCGTGGGTGGCGTCGGCAGCCGCGCCAAGGCCGAGCGCACCCGCCAGCGGCTTGCCCACAGAGCGTATTCGCAGTTCGACCGAGAGCGCGTGCGCATGCCGCTCGGCCTGGACATCGGCGCGCGCCTGCCAGCCGAGATCGCTCTGTCAATCGCCGCAGAGCTAGTACGCTGGCGTTCCCGAGCCAGCCACGACACGACTGAAACGACAGAAACGACGACCCGATGAGCCCGCAACAGATCGGAAAGATCTTGGTCATGATCCTCGCCGGTGGCGAGGGCAAACGCATGGGTCCGCTCACGCTGGATCGCGCCAAACCCGCGGTGCCATTCGGTGGGCGCTACCGCATCATCGACGTCGTGCTGTCGAACCTGGTGAACTCCGGCCTGTATCGCATCAAGGTGCTCACGCAGTACAAGAGCGCGTCGCTCGACGAGCACATCGCACGCACCTGGCGCCTCTCGGCCCTACTCGACAACTTCATCGAGACCATCCCAGCGCAGCAGCGCACGGGAACCAGCTGGTACAAGGGCTCGGCCGACGCCGTGTACCAATGCAAACACGTCCTCGAAGACGACATGCCAGACATCCTCGGCGTGTTCGGTGGCGACCACATCTACAAGATGGACGTCATGCAATTGATCGAGTTCCACAAGGCCCGCGGCGCGCAGGCCACGGTGGCGGCGATCCCGATTCCGCGCAGCGAAGCGAGCGCTTTCGGCGTGCTCGAGGTTGCCGAAGACGGGCGAATCCTGGCGTTCCACGAAAAGGTGCAAGATCCACCCACCTTGCCCGGTCATCCCGACTTGTGCCTGGCGTCGATGGGCAACTACATTTTCGAGACGCGCAGCTTGGTCGATGAGCTGGAGCGCGATGCCCAGCTGTCCGACGAAGAATCGAAACACGACTTCGGTCACGACGTGTTGCCAGCCATGGTGCGCGCTGGCGCGGCGGTCTACGCCTACGATTTCATGACCAACATCGTTC